>NZ_JBHVYI010000050.1:0-17351 GCF_042880975.1 Streptomyces sp. NPDC058289 | reverse complement strand
CCGACTCCGCAAACCCCCGCTGTGCTGCGCGTCCTGCGCTGCTCCAGGCCGGTGCCACCCCAAGGCGAACGGCCCGGTTCCCCCGGGGTGGGGGGAACCGGCCCGCTTCTTTCCCCGGTGCAGTGACGACGAAAGCCCCGCCGGATCTTCCGATCCGGCGGGGCTCACTGGTGTCCGTACGACGCGTGCGGTCACACGAAGGCGAGGTTGACCACCCAGAAGCTGAGGGCCGCGACCAGCGCCGCGGCCGGCATGGTGATGAACCAGCCCAGGATGATGTTCTTGGCGACGCCCCAGCGGACCGCGTTCACCCGCTTGGTCGCCCCCACACCCATGATCGCCGAGGTGATCACGTGGGTGGTGGAGATCGGCGCGTGGAAGAGGAACGCCGAGCCGAACATGATCGAGGCACCGGTGGTCTCCGCCGCGAAGCCCTGCGGCGGGTCCAGCTCGATGATCTTGCGGCCGAGGGTGCGCATGATGCGCCAGCCGCCCGCGTACGTACCCAGCGAGAGCATCACGGCACACACGATCTTGACCCAGATCGGGATCTCGTCGCCCGCGCTGTTCACGTCGGCGATGACCAGGGCCATCATCACGATGCCCATGGTCTTCTGCGCGTCCTGCAGGCCGTGGCCGAGCGCCATGCCGGCCGCCGAGACCGTCTGGGCGATGCGGAAGCCGCGCTTGGCCTTGTGCGGGTTGGACCGGCGGAACATCCACAGGATGGCCACCATCACCAGGTAACCGACGACGAGGCCGACCACCGGCGAGATGAACATCGGGATGACGACCTTGTCGACCACGCCCGACCAGAGCACCTCGGTGCCGCCGGCCAGCGCCGCGCCCACCATGCCGCCGAACAGCGCGTGCGAGGAGGACGAGGGCAGGCCGAAGTACCAGGTGATCAGGTTCCACACGATCGCGCCGACGAGCGCCGCGAAGAGGATCCACATGCCCCGGTTGCCGTGGGGCGTCTCGATCAGGCCCTCGCTGACCGTCTTGGCGACCCCGCTGCCGAGGAATGCGCCGGCGAGGTTCATGACCGCGGCCATCGCGAGCGCGGCACGCGGGGTCAGCGCACGGGTCGAGACCGACGTCGCGATCGCGTTCGCGGAGTCGTGAAAACCATTCGTATACGTAAAGCCGAGCGCGACACCGATGGTCACGATCAGAGCAAAGGTGTCCACGAGGTTCAGGACTCCTTGACCGCGATGGTCTCCACCGTGTTCGCGACGTGCTCGAACGCGTCGGCCGCCTCTTCGAGCACGTCGACGATCTGCTTGAGCTTCAGCACCTCCATGGCGTCGTACTTGCCGTTGAAGAGCTGGGCGAGCAGCTTGCGGTGGATCTGGTCCGCCTGGTTCTCGAGGCGGTTGACCTCGATCCAGTACTCGGTCAGGTTCGTCATGGTGCGCAGGTGGGGCATGGCCTCGGCGGTCAGCTCGGCCGCGCGCGCCAGTACCTCGATCTGCTGCTCGACGCCCTTGGGCAGCTCCTCCACGTTGTAGAGGACGACCAGGTCGACCGCCTCCTCCATGAAGTCCATGATGTCGTCGAGGCAGGACGCCAGGTTGTAGATGTCCTCGCGGTCGAACGGCGTAATGAAGGAGGAGTTGAGCTGGTGGAAGATCGCGTGGGTCGCGTCGTCTCCCGCGTGCTCCGCTGCCCGCATCCGCTCCGCGATCTCGACCCGGGCGGAGGAGTCCGCTCCGAGCAGTTCCATGAGGAGCTTCGAGCCCGTGACGATGTTGTCCGCGGATGCGGCGAACATGTCGTAGAAGCTCGTCTCCCTGGGGGTCAGACGAAATCGCACGTGAGGTCCTCGGGGTGCATTGGATTCGGTCAGGCTGATGCTAGGCGCATCCCCCGGCCACGGCTAACCGGCAGTTCCCCAGTGTCCTCCATCAGGCAGAGTGAGGACGACGGGCCCCCTGCCCCTACGGCCGGGGGCCGGTACCCTATACCCATGAGGGGTATAGGTCCCCCATTCCGGACCACGGGAGGACGCATGACTGCCATCCAGGCGGAGGGCTCCGGAGCCACCACGGACGCGGCCACGGACGCGGCCACGGGCACGGTGACGGAACCGAGCGCCGGCGCGGTGCACGGCTACCACCACCAGAAGGACGAGCACCTCAAGCGCCTGCGCCGGATCGAGGGCCAGATCCGGGGCCTCCAGCGCCTCGTCGACGAGGACGTCTACTGCATCGACATACTCACCCAGGTCTCGGCCAGCACGAAGGCGCTCCAGTCCTTCGCGCTCCAGCTCCTGGAGGAGCACCTGCGGCACTGCGTCGCCGACGCGGCCCTCAAGGGCGGGGGAGAGATCGACGCCAAGGTCGAGGAAGCGACGAAGGCGATCGCCCGACTGCTGCGCACCTGATCAACCGGCGCGAGCCGGCTCACGAGCGACCGCGCGAGCGAACTCACGAGGGGCGGGCCCGGGGAGCGGGGGTCAGCCGGACCACACGCCCATGAGCACCTCGTCGATCCGGTCCTGGCTGAGCCTCTCTTCGGCCACGGCCGACGCCGCGATGATCAACTCTCCGCACAGTTCGATCTCGGCGAGCGCCACGAGGTCCTGCACGGTCGAACCGCCTGCGGGAGTCACGCGTGCCACCTCAATCTGCCGTCGTCCGGTCGCCGGCGCTCGGCTTCTCAGCGTAGGGAGCGCACGGCGCGGCGCGCATGACACGGATGGACCATTTCCGGCCCCCCCACACCGGTCCGACGGCTCGGCCATGGCCCGATCGCGCCGCCCCGGGGGCTCCGGCCGGCTAATCGGCGATCTTCCCGGCGTAAATGTCCCCTTCGGCCGGCAAGACGACGGTGACCGGGGTCCCGAAGCCGTAGAGCAGCGTGGTGGAAGACACATCGATCACGCCATTGTTGACGTAGGTGAAGCGGTGGCGGACCTTCCGCAGGAGGCCCTCGGAGTCGAGGTAGGCGTCGAACGGCACCGCGTCCTTGCTGAACCCTTTCGCCGCCGCCTCCAGGGCCCCCTTCACCGCCGGTGAGGCCTGCGCCGCGGCCCGCGCGATATCGGTCGTACCCCGGTAGTGGCGCACCTTGGTCCCGGCCACCTCGGTCTCGCCCACGTACGTCACCTCCTGCGCCCCGCGCAGCAGCTCGGCGGCGGCCATCGGGTCGGTGGCCCCGCCGGTGACGAGGTTCCCGTCGGCGAGGGCCGTCGTGTCGACGCGGACCCACTTGTCGTCGGGGACGCCCGCGCCCCGGTTCTTCATGTACAGCGCGCCGGGCACCAGCAGCTCGGTGATGGGCCGGTGCTCGGCCTTGCCCTTGGCGTCGTCGGGGAGCATGACCAGCAGCTGCCCCATCCGGTTCTTGAAGTCGACCCCGCCCTCGCCCCGGATCGTGACCCGGGTGCCGCCCGTCGCCATCTCCATGGCCGTACGGGTCTGCGCGCTCCCGGTCGCCAGGAGCGCGTCGGCAGCTCCGCGGACCGTCGCCGCCGGGTCGCCGGCGGGCCGGGCGTCGTCGCCCGCGACGGCGTCACCACCGCACCCGCTCAACGCCGCCACCGTCAGGGCCAGGCCGACCGCGACCGCAGCCCGACCCGCGCGACCCCGCCTCCGCCTGTGCTGGTGCACCACCATCGCCTGCCAACCCCCAACGCGTGACCGCTGTTTGCCCGGGCCCCCACCCGCTCCGCTTAACGAGGTCCCGGGCCTCCCGTCACGGCCGCGACCCCGTCGCCCCGGGCCGGTGCCCCACCCGCCCCCGGCCCGGTACCTTGGTGGAGTGGAACCGCACACCGAAGCGACTCTCGTCCCTCCGCTTGCCGCAGTGCCGCTGCCCCGCCACCCCGGTCCCGGCACTGACCCGGCGCCGACACCATCCACCGATCACGCCACGAGCACCTCCGAACGGGGCTCCTTCAGCCTGGCCGCCTGTACGTGCGGCTGGCGCGGCCCGGCCCGCCGCTCCCGCGACCTGGCCCGCAAGGACGCCACCGGTCACGCCCCGGAGTAGCTCGATCGGACGGCCCGGCTGGCCGACGCGCCCGGGAGCGGTTGCCCTTGTCTCATGCCCGGACCCGCGCCACGACTCGCCGCCCTCACCTGGGCCCTGCTGATCGCGTTCGTCCCCGCCACCCCGGCCCGGGCCAGCCCCGTGGGTACGGCCGACGGGCCCGGTGACGTCGCCCTGGCCATCGGCGTCACCACCGCCGCGGCCACCGCGACCGGCCTGTGGCTGCGCTCCCGCTACCGGCGCTCCGACGCGGAGGCGGACGGCACGGACCACGGCGGCGAACCGTGACCCCGCCCCCGCGTCCCCGCCCGGCCGCCGTCCGCGTCTGCTTCGGGGCCGCGGCGCTGTGCCTGCTGGCGGCCGTGGTGCTGACCGTCTGGGACGCGTACGGCATCGGCTGACGCTCCGGACACCGCCCGGAGCACCGCCTCAGGCGGCGAGGTCGTTCTCGTGCCCGCGCCCCGCCGGCTCCGTCGCCGCGAGGTCCACCGGCCGGGCGACCACGCGGTCGCGCGCCCGGACCAGTACGCCCAGCCGCGGGGACCGGGCCACCGCCCGCACCACCGGGTTCAGCAGCGCCATCGCGAGCGGCGCGAGCAGCAGCACCACCGCAGTGCCCAGGGCGAGCCCGCCGATGACGTCGGTCGGATAGTGCAGGCCCATGTAGACCCGCGTGAACCCCTCCGCCAGGGCCAGCCCGATCCCGATGAAGCCGAGCTTGCGGTGGGCGACGAACAGGCCGACGCCGAGCGCCATCGCGAGCGTGGCGTGGTCGCTGACGAACGAGAAGGCGCTGTGGCCGATCCCGGCGCCGGGCTCCAGCACCTCGACCCCGCCGTGCTGCGCGGCGGGCCGCGGCCGGCCGACGAACTCCCGCAGCGGGATGTTCAGGAGCAGCGCGGCCCCGGCAGCGAGCGGGGCCCACACGAGGGCCGCGAAGGATTCGACGGCGGCGGGCTCGTCCTGCCGGCGCGCTCCGCGCCAGCACCACAGCACCAGGAGGACGAGGGCCAGCAGGATCCCGTACTCACCGAGGACCGCGACCGTCCGGTCCAGCCAGCCCGGGGCTTGCCCCGCCAGTCCGTTGATCTCGTACAGCAGGCTTACATCCACGTTCGGCCCACCTGTTGTGAGTCCAGCCATGGTGATGCGGCCCCTTGCCCTTGCCTTGGTACCCGTACGGCCGCACGCCGATGTGCGGCCCTTCGCCCCCGGTGATCAATCCGGCGCTTCCGCTCGTCCTGCCCCCAGTGACCATGGAACGCCCGTTCTGGCGGCTACGTTCCACTCTCCACCGAATGATCACCCCAACGTTATCGAAGAGTGACTCAAAGTTGCAGCTCAGGGCCTTCGGTTCACGCTGTGTTGCCAACACCCTCGCGCCGGGGCAGGGCCTCCGCGCCGTCCTTCGTCACGCGCGTCGCGCCGAAGTAGTCGGGCGTGTCGATCTTGTCGAAGCGGATCACGGCTCCGGTGAACGGGGCGTTGATCATGTACCCGCCGCCCACGTAGAGCCCGACGTGCCGGATCTCCCGGGAGTTCGTCAGATCGTCGGAGAAGAACACCAGGTCACCCGGCAGCAGTTCCGCTCGCGAGGGGTGCGGACCGGCGTTGTACTGGTCGTTCGCCACGCGCGGCAGATCGACCCCCACCGACTCGTACGCGGCCTTGGTCAGCCCCGAGCAGTCGAACCGCCCGCCCTGCTCGGGCGTCCCGTTCCCGCCCCACAGGTAGGGGGTGCCCAGTTGCTTCTGCGCGAAGTAGATCGCCCCGGCGGCCTGCTGCGAGGGCGCGACCCGCCCGATGGGGGCCTCGAAGCTCTTGGCGAGGGTCGTGATGGTCTTCACGTACCCCTGGGTCTCCCGGTAGGGCGGGACGCCCCCGTACTTCTGCACCGCACCCGGACCCGCGTTGTAGGCGGCGAGCATGTTCGCGACCGGGTCCCCGGGCACCTTGCCCACCTGCCGCGCGAGCACGCAGTCGTACGAAGCCGCCGACGGGATCGCGTCGTTCGGGTCCCAGATGTCACGGTCCCCGTCGCCGTCCCCGTCGATGCCCTGCGTCGCCCAGGTCCCCGGGATGAACTGCGCGATGCCCTTCGCGTCCGCCGGGCTCACCGCCCCCGGGTTCCAGCCGCTCTCCGAGTAGAGCTGGGCCGCCAGCACCGCCGGGGAGAGCGTCGGGCAGAGGTTGCCCCACTTCTGCACGAGGGACTGGTACTTCCCCGGCACTGCCCCCTTGGCGAGCCCGCCGGCCCGCCCGCCGGCGCCGGCGATGCCCGCGGCCGCCGAGTACGTACCGACCACGAGCAGGGCGAGAAAGCACAGGCATGCCCCGAAGCTGATTCCACCGACCACCCAGAGTCTGCGCACCCGCCAACCTTCCCCCATCGAACGGCTTTTCCCGGGGCTCCCGCCACCCCGTGTCGAATCATCCCGCCGGGGAAGCCGCACAGGAACCGTCGCACCCGCGGCACTTGGAGCACACACCCCGGCGGACGGGTGAACTCATACGACGATACGAAGTACTTGCGGTCCTGGGTTCCTACCCCCTCGGCGCGACGAACAGGCTCTGCGCGCTCCGCCCGATCGGCCCCTTCTCGTCGTGCAGCCGCGCGTCCGCCAGTCCGATGCCCGCCGCGTCCACGCTCGTACGGGCCTCCACGCACACCCATTCACCGGCCGGATGGCGGTGCAGGTGCACGGTGAGGTCACCGTTGACGAAGAGGTACCGCCCGAAGTCCAGGACCGAGCTGATGCCGTTGCCCGAGTCCGCCGCGACCAGCACCCGGTCCAGCGGCCGGGGCTCCTCCCCGGCGACGAGCGGCACCTTCATCCGCATCCAGCAGGTCCCGGGACCGAGCTCGACGAACGCGCCCTGCGCGAAGCGGGTCTCCATCGCCGAGTGGTAGCCCTGCTCCCACGGCACCGGGAAGAACGGCGTCGGCCCCACCTGCCCCGGCGGCGGCAGCTCCGGCCCGGGCACGACGGACGGTACGGACTCCCCCGCCACCCGGATCCGCAGCGCCCGCGCCAGCATCACGGGCGCGGCTCCGGCGGGAGCGAGCGCGGCCTCGACCACCTCGGTCCCGCGGCCGGCCCGCAGCACACTGGTCGTCAGCTCCAGCGGTCCGATCGGCACCGGGCGCAGGATCTCGTAGGTGATCCGGGCGATCCGCATGTCGTCCCGCCCACCCGGCCGTTCCTCGATCGCCCGCCCGAGCAGCGCGGCCGGCGGGCCGGCGTGCTGCGAGCCGGGATCCCACGGGCCGCGCGTGTAGCCGCTCGACAGGAACCGCCCCGCGTCGATCCGCTCGTAGAACCCGTCCACATCACTGACGTCACTGACACCGCTCTCGGCACCCATGACCGCCACGCTACCGATTGGTAACCGGCGACCGCCAGCCCCACCGGCCCACGAAGCCCGAACGCTCAGCGAGCGAAGCCCAGCCCCACCCCGAGCCCCACCAGGACCGAGCCGATGGCCCGGTTCAGCGCCTTCTGCGCCTTCAACATCCGATCGCGCAGCCGGGAGTTGGAGAAGAACAGCGCGACCGCCCCGAACCAGCCCAGGTGCGCCGCCGACATGAACAGCCCGTACCCGGCCTGCTGCCACACCGGGGTCCCCGGCCCGACCACCTGCGTGAAGGTGGACACGACGAACAGCGTGGTCTTCGGGTTCAGCACATTGGTCAGGAATCCGCTCCTGAGCGCCCCGAACGGCGTCAGCCCGCCCTTCTCCTCCAGGTCCACGGCCACCTCGGTCCGCGCCCGGAAGGTCCGTATCCCGATCCACACCAGGTACGCGGCGCCCGCGAGCTTGATCATCGTGAACAGTTCGGCGGAGGAGGCGATCAGCAGACCGACCCCGAGCATCGTGTAGGAGACGTGGACCAGCACCCCGGCCGCGACCCCGGCGGCCGCGAACAGGCCGGTGGGCCGCCCGTAGAGGTAGCTGTTGCGGACGACCATGGCGAAATCCGCACCGGGACTGATGACGGCGAGGAAGGTGATGACGGCTACTGCGATCACTTCGGTCATACGGCGATGCTCGCCGGACCCTCCCACGACGATCAAGGGCTTTCCGCATCCCGGGCACCCGACGACCACTCAACTCCCCCACGGGGAGACAATGGGGACGTGCCCACGTCTTCCCCCGCCGGCCCCGCCGCCCCCGCCCCACTGCCCCTCCTGCAAGCGGACTGCGCCAACTGCTTCGCGCTCTGCTGCGTAGCCCTGCCCTTCGCCAAGTCCACCGACTTCGCCGTGAACAAGCCCGCCGGCACCCCCTGCAAGAACCTCCGGCAGGACTTCCGCTGCGGCATCCACACCGGCCTGCGCGACAAGGGCTTCCAGGGCTGCACCGTCTTCGACTGCTTCGGCGCCGGCCAGCAGGTCTCCCAGATCACCTTCGGCGGCCGCGACTGGCGCTCCCACCCCGCCACCGCCGGCACGATGTTCACGGTCTTCCCCGTGATGCGGAGCCTGCACGAGCTGCTCTTCTACCTCGCCGAAGCCCTCACCCTCCCCGCCGCCCGCCCCCTCCACGCGCAGCTGCGCACCGCCCTGGCCGACACCACCCGGTGGACCGTGGCGACCCCGGAAGCCCTCGCGGAGTTCGACATCACCCCGCTGCGCCAGGAGGTGAACGCCCTCCTCCTCAAAACCAGCGAGCTCGTACGGGCCGAGGTGGCGGGCCGCAAGAAGAACCACCGCGGCGCCGACCTGATGGGCGCCCGCCTCCCCGGCGCGGACCTGCGCGGAGCCAACCTCCGCGGCGCCTACCTGATCGCCGCCGACCTCAGCGGCGCCGACCTGCGCACGGCCGACCTCATCGGCGCGGACTTCCGCGACACCGACCTGCACGACGCAGACCTCCGCGGCGCCCTCTTCCTCACCCAGCCCCAGCTGAACGCGGCCCGGGGCAACTCCGCGACCCGCATCCCGCCCTCCCTCACCCGCCCCGCGCACTGGCTCGGGGACCGTCCGGGGCGGTCATCGGCGCACGAATCCACCGACTGACGGAGCGTCGGATGTCGGATGTCTGATGTCGGAAAACATCATCGGCAGGCTCGAACGAACCACGCCCCGTTGCGCCAAACGGCGCGCCCCGATCCGAGCCACCAGCGCACCGAGACGACAATCATTGCCCGCAGTCACCCCTCGTGATACACAGAGTGACGATACGTTCTTTCCCCCACACGCCGCCCCACCCCAGGTCAGGACATACGGACGACACCCGGGGCGACGGATCGGGTAAAGAGAGCAGTCAAGTCGACATCCGACGCCGGTTTCATCAGGGAAGATAGAGGGCGACCCCTGCCGTCCGGGCACGGGCTACCGGAACTACCCATACAGGGGCGGTGAGTTACATGATCCTGGCAGCCGAAAAGGGCGACATCACCACCATCATCGGCGGAATCGCCCCGAACTGGGGGCCGTTCGGCAGTCTCGGCAACGAAGCGAAGGTCATGATCGAGGTGGTCATGGCCGTGGCGATCCTGCTCTGCCTGGGCATCGCCATCTGGGGCGCGGCCAAGCAGCGCATCGGCGCGACCGCACTGCGCGACACCTTCAGCGCGGAACAGGGCAAGGGCCTCATCGTGGCCGGCCTGACGGGCGTCTTCATCATCGGATCACTGGGCACCCTCTTCACGATCGTCTACGGAATGGCCGTCTAGCCCGAGCCCTGATGGGGACTCACCACGCCGCGCCTGCGCGGATACCAGCGCTACCGTCGTACGACGCGGAGGGGGCGAACACCGAATGAGCACCGACGACCAATACGGTGGCGGCGAGGTCGGCGGCACCGGCCAGACCCGTACCCGCTTCCCGGAGCCCTCGGACCCGTACGCCCCACCCCGCCGCACCTCCAGAGGCCTGATCACCGCCGTCGGCGTGGTGGTCCTCCTCATCGCAGCCATCGCCTTCGCCAACCAGTCCCGCACCCCGGAAGCCCCCCCGACCGCGGACAAGGCCCCCACTGCCACCAACCCGACGGCAGCCACGGGCATCGCCCCGGTCGACGGCAAGTCCGCAGGCATCCCGAAGGGCTTCGCCCAGACCGAACAGGGCGCCCAGTCCGCGGCGGCGAACTACGCGGTGGCACTCGGCTCGGACGGCATGTTCAGAAAGAACACCCGGCACACCCTCGTGGACGGCATCTACACGCCCGACGCCGCCGCCAAACTGAGAGGCCCTCAGGACGAGGCGTACTCAGCCGCGTTCCTCACCAAGCTCGGACTCGACGCGAACGGCAATCCACCACAGGGCAGCACCTTCGTCACCCGCGCCGTCCCCGTCGGCACCCGAACCGACAGCTACGCGCCCACGACCGCGAAAGTCTCCGTCTGGTACACGGGTCTCATCGGCATGTCCGGGCCGAAGTCCACCGACCCGGTACGCACGACGTGGAAGACCTGGACGTTCGAACTGGTCTGGGCGAGCGGAGACTGGAAGGTCCTCTCCGACTCCCAGCAGGACGGACCCGCACCGGTTCCCGGTGATGCGGTCGCGTCACCTTCCGAGGACATCAGCAAGGCCGTCAAGGAGTTCGGAGGCTTCACCTATGCCCGCTAGCCTCCGGCTCCGGGTCGGCGTGGTCACCTGCGCCCAATTGGCCATCGCAGGCCTGGCAACCCGCGCCTACGCCGCCCCGAGCCCCACACCAACCCCGTCTCGGCTACCCAGCGATGACCCCTGCGACCTGCTGATCGGCCCTGCGAAGCAGTACTGCAACCGCGAAGGCACCGCCCCCAACGGCCCCGGCACAGGCCTCGCCCCCAGCGACCCCACCGACGCCCTCAACCCCCTCTCCTCCCTCGCAAAGGGCTGCGCCGACGCCGCAGCCTGGATCGTCGGCGAACTCAGCAAAGCGGTGAACGGCACCGCCAACGTCGACTTCACCAACGGCACCTTCCTCAAGCAGTACGCCATCGTCTTCGCCGCCTCCACCATCCTCACGCTCATCCTCTGGCTCTTCGCCGTCGCCAAACGAGCCATCCGCGGCGTCCCCTTCACCACCGCCATGTCCGAAGCCATCGGCTTCCTCTGGCTCACCGTCCTCGCCTCCGCCTTCACCCCCCTCATCCTCTACACCGTCGTCTCCGCCACCGACGGCGTCACCGAGGTCATCGCCTCCGCCACCGGCGGCCAGACCGACGTCTTCTTCGGCTCCTTCGCCGAGGCCCTCAAAAAGGGCGACGACATCGGCGGCGGCCCGATCATGCTGATCGTCGTCGCCCTCGTCACCGTCCTCGCCGCCGGCATCCTCTGCCTCGAGCTGGTGATCCGCGCCGCGCTCCTCTACGTCGGCGCCCTGCTCGGCACCGTCGTCTACGCCGGCCTCGTCGACCGCAACCTCTGGGGCCACGTCCGCCGCTGGGCGGGCATCATGATCGCCGTCATCCTCGTGAAGCCGGTCATCGTCATCGTCCTGGGCCTCGCCGGAGCCCTCGCCGGAGAAAAGGGCCCGAACGCCTTCTCCGCGGTCGTCTCCGGCCTCGCCATCATCCTCCTGGCGATCTTCGCCTCCGCGATGATCTACCGCTTCGTCCCCGGCTTCGGCGACGAGATCGCCTCCGCCCGCACCAACCGCAGCAAGGCCACCGACGGCGCCCAGGCGGCCGCCGTCATCAGCTCCCCGGCCTCCCTCGTCTCCCAGGGCATCAAGACCCACAGCAGCCGCGGCGCAGGCGGAGGCGGAAACAGCGGCGGCGGCGCCCACCGCGCCGGCGGCGACAACCAGATCTCCGGAGGCATGGCCGCACACAGCAGCCGCGGCTCCGGCGGCGGAGGAGGCGGGGCCGGCCCCGCCGCCGCACCCCCGCCCCGTACGGGCTCCAGCACGAGGAACACAGGAGGTGACGGGCGGTGACGACCCAGTCCCACCAGCTCCACCCGGTCACGCCCCGCCGCACGTATCTCATCGGCCGGGCCCGGCCGAACGCGATCGTCGGCAAGAACCGCGAGACCGGCGAGATCGCCCTGATCATCGCCGGCGCGTTCCTCGGCATGATGAGCGGACTGCTCGTCCCCGCCCTCACCCTGCGCATCGTCTCCCTCGCCGGCTTCCCCATGCTCGCCCTCGCCGCCGTGTACGTCCCCTACCGCGGCCGCACCTTCTACCGCTGGTTCGAGATCAACCGCAGCTACAAGCGCACCCTGCGCCGCGGCACCACGTTCCGCTCCGGCGCCATGGAAGCCGGCATCCGCGCCGGCGACGGCCGCGAGGTCGAGGTCGGCCCGCCCCCCGGCATCGGCCGCATCAACTGGCTCGCCGCCCCCTTCGGCCCCGACGAGATCGCCGTCCTGCTCCACGCGGACCGCAGAACCGTCACCGCCGCCATCGAGATCGAGGGCCCGGGCGTGGGCCTGCGCGACAGCGAGGACCAAGAGGCCCTCGTGGACCGTTTCGGCACCCTCCTCAAGCACGTGGCCAACGGCGACGGCTTCGTCACCCGCCTCCAGATGCTCGTACGCACCCTGCCCGCCGACCCGGAGGCCCACGACAAGGACGTGGCCGCCCGCGGCAACACCAGCGCCCCCGTCTGGCTGCGCGATTCGTACGACCAGCTCCAGTCGATGGTGTCGACCTCCTCCGAGCAGCACCGCGCGTACCTCGTCGCCTGCATCCACTTCACCCGCGAACTCGCCGCCGAGGCCCACACCATCGCCCGCGCCGCGACCCCCCACAAGGGCCGCAGGGTCGACCGCGACGCCGGCCTCGCCATCGTCATGGCCCGCGAGCTCACCGACATCTGCGCCCGCCTCGCCGAGGCCGACATCCGCGTCCGCCAGCCGCTGGGGCAGGGCCGCCTCGCCTCCCTCGTGCACTCCATGTACGACCCGGACCACCCCATCGACCACATCCAGGCCATGACCAAGCGCAACGCCTGGCCCGCCGAACTGGACGCCGTCGAACCGACCTACCTCCAGGCCAAGACCCGCGAATCCTCCACCCGCGCCCCCTGGTGCCACGCCACGGCCTGGGTGAAGGAATGGCCGATGACCCCGGTCGGCGTGAACTTCCTCGCCCCGCTGCTGGTCCACACCCCCGACGTCATCCGCACGGTCGCCGTCACCATGGACCTGGAACCCACCGAGATCGCCATCGAGCGCATGCTCACGGAGAAGACGAACGACGAGGCCGACGCCAGCCGCGCCGCCAAGATGAACCGCACCGTCGACCCCCGCGACATCGCCGCGCACGGCCGGCTCGACCAGCGCGGCGAAGACCTCGCGAGCGGCGCCGCCGGGGTCAACCTGGTCGGCTACATCACGGTCTCCTCCCGCTCCCCCGAAGCCCTCGCCCGCGACAAGCGCACCATCCGCGCCTCGGCGGGCAAGTCCTACCTGAAGCTCGAATGGTGCGACCGCGAGCACCACCGCGCCTTCGTCAACACCCTGCCGTTCGCCACCGGCATCCGACGCTAGCTGGAGGGAATGGCCGCCCATGCGAGATCCCATGTCCGCCCTGACGGACGCCTTCACCAGCTTCCTGTTCGGCAAGGTGGAAACCACCCGCCTCCCCGTCCGCACGTCCACGGGCCAGGCCCAAGCCGTCTACCTGCCCACGGCCGCCCCCGGTCTCGGTGACTCCGGCGTCATCATCGGCCGTGAGGTCTACAGCGGCAAGGGCTACATCTACGACCCCTTCCAGCTGTACGGCCAACAACTCCCCGCCCCCCACTGGCTGGTCCTGGGCGAGTCGGGCAACGGCAAGTCGGCCCTGGAGAAGACCTACGTCCTACGCCAACTGCGCTTCCGGGACCGCCAGGTCGTCGTCCTGGACGCCCAGGGCGAGGACGGCGTCGGCGAGTGGAACCTCATCGCCCAGCAGCTGGGAATAACCCCCATCCGCCTGGACCCCATCGCCGCGAACGACGACGGGATCCGCCTCAACCCCCTCGACCCGGCGATCACCGCGACGGGTCAGCTCGCGCTGCTCCGCACCATCATCGAAGTCGCCATGGGCCACGGCCTGGACGAACGCTCGGGCTTCGCCCTGAAGGTCGCCCACGCCTACGTCGTGGAAACCATCACGGACCGCCAACCGGTCCTGATGGACATCGTGGAACAACTGCGCCACCCGGAACCAGAGTCGGCGCTCTCGATGAACGTGGCCATAGACGATGTCCGTGCCTGGGGACTCGACGTCGCACTCGTCATCGACCGCCTGGTCGACGGCGACCTGCGCGGCATGTTCGACGGCCCGACCACGGTGGGCATCGACCTCGACGCCCCTCTCATCGTCTTCGACCTCTCCCACATCGACCGCAACTCCATCGCCATGCCGATCCTGATGGCGATCGTCGGCGTATGGCTGGAACACACCTGGATCCGCCCGGACCGCAAGAAGCGCATCTTCCTGGTCGAAGAGGCCTGGCACATCATCAACAGCCCCTTCGTGGCCCAGCTCTTCCAGCGCCTGCTCAAGTTCGGCCGGCGCCTCGGCCTGTCCTTCGTAGCCGTCGTCCACCACCTCTCGGACGTCGTGGACGGAGCTGCGGCCCGCGAAGCGGCAGCGATCCTCAAAATGGCCTCGACGCGCACGATCTACGCCCAAAAGGCGGACGAGGCCCGCGCCACGGGCCGCGTCCTGGGCCTGCCCCGCTGGGCGGTGGAAATCATCCCCACCCTCACCCCCGGCATCGCGGTCTGGGACGTGAACGGCAACGTCCAGGTCGTCAAACACCTGATCACTGAGGCCGAACGCCCCTTGGTCTTCACGGACCGTGCCATGACCGAATCCTCGGTCCAGCACCGCCTGCCCGACGACCTCCTCGCCGCCGAACTGGAGACAGAGGAGCGCGCCCTCCTGATGGAACGCCACCGCAACGCCGGCGGCTCGGCCACCACGGTGGCCTGACATGCCCCAGCGCACGGACCACCCGGACCCCCGCCCCCAAGGCGGCATCCCGGACGGCCTCCTCGTGGGCCTCCTGGCCTTCCTCCTGGGCCTGGCCGTCCTCATCTGGACGGCCACCGGCCTGGCGGCCCTCTTCACGAAGGGTGCCTGGCCGAGCAAGGTCACCTTCACCCGCACCCCGACCGCGGTCCGCTCACTGATAGCTCAACCCCACGACATCCCGGCCGCCTGGCCGGACACACCCCCCGAGGCCCTCTCCAACTGGGGCCTCTTCTGGGGCCTGTTCATCAGCCAGCTCCTGGTCCTCCTGGTCCTGACCATCTTCACCCTGGGCATCGTCGCCCGCACGAAATCCCGCCGCCGCCTGAAGACCCAGCAGACGCAGCAGACGCAGCAGACGCAGCAGGGCCAGCGAACTCCAACCCACGCAGCCGACCACCCCTCCTCAACGCGGCAGACGTCGCAGCAACTCTCAGCCTCGCCGACGTCACAGCCATACTCAGCCCCTCCGGCACACTCAGCCCCTCCGGCGTTTGAGGAGCGGGGGTACGGGGGCTGGCCCCCCGCAACGGCGCCGTACCCACCCACGGTCCCCACCCCCACCAAGCCCTACCTGGCGGACTCGCTGACCTCAGCCTCCCCCGAGGCTCAGCCCTACTCAGCCCCTCCGGCGTTTGAGGCGCGGGGCCCCGGGGGCAGAGCCCCCGGCGACGGCGCCGCCCCCTCCCCCACGGACGAGGCGTACCGCTACGGCTTCGGCTACGCCCCAAGCCCGGAGCCGACGCCGACGCAGTCCACCACCCCGTTCCAAACACACCGCATCGCCTACGCCCCACCCCAGGCCCGAACCACCGCAGCCGCCGAGGCCATCGCAGCCGCACAGGGCGCCATCCTCGTGATCACGTCCTCCCCCGCCCTCTGGTCGGAAACGAAGGACGCCCGCTCCAAACTGGGCCCCGTCCTCCTCTACGACCCCTCCCACCTCTGCGACACCCCGGCCCGCATCCACTGGAGTCCCACGGAAGGCTGCGCGGACCGCGCCACCGCCGCCGCCCGCGCCATCGCGCTCCTGGCCCCGGTCCGCCCCCAGGCCCGTATGGACTCCGCCCTCGCGGACACCGCGGAAACGCTCCTGCGCAGCTGGCTCCAAGCTGCCGCCCTGGACAACCGCCCGTTCAAGCAACTGCACCGCTGGGCCCAGGGCACCAACGCCCAGGAACCGGTCCGCATCCTCCGCACCCACCCCCAGGCGGCAACGGCCGCCCCCGGCGCGGCCGGCGAGCTGGAGAGCGCCCTCACCGCCCACCCCGACCGCCGCGAACTGGCCCAACACCTCACGGCCCGCGCCCTGACGGCCCTCTCCTCGATCCACATCCGGGAATCCTGCACCCCGAACCGAACCGATTCCCTCGCCCTCGCATCGTTCGTCTCCGAAGGGGGCACCCTCTACGTGGTGGGCGAACCCCTGGAAGACCCCCGGGCCCACCCGGGTGCGATGCCGCTGCTGACCGCACTCGCCTCCAGCGTGGTCGAGCACGGCCGCCGCATGGCCGCACGGTCATCCGACGGTCGGCTCGACCCACCACTGAGCCTGGTCTTCGAGGACGTCGCCGCCGTGGCCCCGATCCCCCAACTGCCACAGCTCCTCCAGGACACGACGCTCCCGCTCGTCGCCCTGTGCCGCAGCCGCGAGCAGGCCCGCTCCCGCTGGCCGGAAGCGGACCTCCCTGTCGCCGCCGGCTAAGCAGGTCGCGGGAACACGTACTCCAGCTCCTTCGCCGACGGATCGGTCGGCATCGGTACGACCTTCCCGCTGGGCACGAACCCGAAGCGCCGGTAGAACGCCCCTGCCCGCGCATTCTCCGCGTGCACGAAGAGCCGTACGCGCGCCAGCACCGGCTCCTCCAACCCCCAGGCCCACTCCAGCGCGGCCGCGAACAGCGTCTCGGTCAGCCCGATCCCCCGCTGCGCCGGCCGGACGAACACGCCCACGAGGTGCGCCTGAGCCTGCTCGACCTCCCCGTCGAAGATGTCGGTCGTGCCGGCCTGCTCGAGGAGCACGCTCACCGACCCGACCCATTCCCCATCGGGCCCCTCGGCGACGAACTGCCGGACGCCCCGCCCCGCCGCAGCCCCGGCAGCCCTCTCCTGCCAGAACTCATCGGTCCTTGCCTCGCCCTGCTCGAGGGTCTCCAGGAAGGCCACCGACGCGGCCGGATCCCGCAGAGCCGCGAGCCGCAGCTCCTTCACCTTGGCCCACTCGTCAGCCCGTACAGGACGTATCACGTACTCGTTCATACCTCGGGATCCTAACGAGCCGGCCAACCCGACTTCACCCGAGTTTCCACGAAAGAAGCCGTAAACGCAGAAAAGCCCCGCACCGAACCCGTAAAGGGCTGGTGCGGGGCTTTCCCACAATGATTGTTCGGCGGCGTCCTACTCTCCCACAGGGTCCCCCCTGCAGTACCATCGGCGCTGAAAGGCTT
>NZ_JBHVYI010000049.1:0-67108 GCF_042880975.1 Streptomyces sp. NPDC058289 | reverse complement strand
CGTCGTCTTGTTCGTCCTGGGCGGCCTCGGGGGCCTCGACCACGGCCTCGGCGGCGGACGCCTCGGGGGCGGCCACGGCGCGGGTCGCACGGCGGCGGGTACGGGCCGGGGCGGCGGCCGGGGCGGCCTCCTCGGCGGGAGCTGCGGCCACCACGGGCGCGGGAGCGGCCTCGGCGGCGGCTACGGCGCCGCCGGGCGGGCCGGCCGGGCGGGACGCGGCACGCCGGCGCCGGCGCGGCGGCAGGTTGTCGCTCGGGCTGCCGCTGTCGGCCGCACCGTTGTTGGCGGTGTTGTCGTTTTCGTTGTTGAGCATGCGGGGTTTCTCCCGTCACGCTCCCGGGCGCCGCGGCTGACTTCCGGTCCGGCACGGTCCCGCGTAATGAGCGCGGAACCGGCCTCCGGGGCGCGTTCGCCACACGGGAGCTCAGTTCAATGGCCGCCGGTTCCGTACGTGTAGTCCGTACGGCCTGGCGGAAGTCTTCAAGTCTTCAGGTCTGTGCGCGGCCCGACCCAGGTGGCTCCCGAGTCCCAGGGCTGCGCGACGACGACGATCCCTACGCGGCGGGACCTTCCGGCGCCTTCGCGTCGGCGGTTACGGCCGCCGTGGGTGGGGCGGTCGTGACAGCCTCGCGGTCGGGCGCGAGCGGGTCGGTCACCGTGCCGGACTCCTCGTCGAAGAGCCCCTGCGCCAGCCTGGTCACCGCAGCGGGGACCGGCGGCGTTAGGTCGGCCACAGCTCGGAGACCGGACAGGACGTCGTCGGGTCGCACGGCAGGTGTCAGATGCCGAACAACCAGCCGCAGTATCGCACAAGCATTGTCCAGGGGCCTATCAGCCTCCGCGGTCACCGTAGCGGGAACCACTTCCAGACTGACCACGGCGCCACGCGTGTCGAAGGTCCGCATGCCGTTCTTGGTGCGGCGCTGGACCTCCACGGCCTCGGCCGCGAGGAAGGCCTCGACCGCCTTCTGCACATCCGCGGGCTCCACGCCGTCCAGGCGCAGCTCCCACACGGAGGCCGTCAGCCGGTCGGCGAGACCGGAGGTGTGCGCCTCGACGGCGTCGATGATGTCGAGGCCGACGGGCATCGACTCGTCGAGCAGCTCGCGCAGGACCGCGGGGTCGCGGGGCTCGGCGAGGGCGATCTCCAGGTACTCGGCCTCGCTGCCGGTCCCGGTCGGGGCGGCGTTCGCGTACGAGACGCGGGGGTGCGGGGTGAAGCCCGCCGAGTACGCCATGGGCACCTCGGAGCGGCGCAGGGCCCGCTCGAAGGCGCGCTGGAAGTCTCGGTGGCTGGTGAACCGGAGGCGGCCGCGCTTGGTGTAGCGCAGGCGGATGCGCTGCACTACCGGTGCGGGAGGCGGGCCTTCGGGCTGTCGCTTGCCCAGTGGTTCATCTCCTTGTGCGGGGCTCCGCGGCTCGCGCGTCGCCCTGAGGTCTGTGGGGCCGGCCGGCCACGCCTGCCCTCCGGCTCACCCCTGCTCATGACTCGTGCAGGGAGATCTCGGGGGCGGGCGCGTCGCCTGCGGCTCTGTTACTACCCAGAGTACGCGCCTGTGACCTCGCCGGTTCCCGGGGCGGCCCCCCGAACAGCGCCCGCCGTACGTCGGCCCGCGCCTCGCGCACCGAGAGGCGGGTGGCCCGCCACACCTCGGCGACGGCACGGCCGACCGGAGCGATCGCCTGCCGGTGCACCGCGCGGACGCCGCGGCGGCCGACGGCCCACCCGGCGCGCAGCGCGTTCCCGACGGGAGTGACCACGTGCCGGCGCAGCCATCCGGCGGGCCGCACGACGGCCCACCGCCACAGCCACACCAGCCCGCGCCCCAGCGCCCGGCTCACCCGCCCCGCGAGGTGCCAGGCCGCGACGAGCACCTGCCAGACCGGCACGAGCAGGTACGCCCACACCCCGCGCCCGACCGGCGCGAGCAGGTACCGCCACGCTCCACCCGCCCCGGGCCGTACGACATGCCGCCACAGCGCAACCCACGGCCAGACGAACAGGGCCTTGGCCGACCAGACCACGCCTGCCGCGAACCCCCGGCCCAGCCATCGCAGTCCGTGCCCGACGGGGGCGAGGACGTACCTGTACAGCGCGCCGCCCGGCAGTACGAGCAGGTACCGGACCGCGCCCGCGAGCAGCCAGGCGATGCCCCGCCCGGCGGGCAGCAGCCCGTACTCCCAGACCGGGACCAGGAGGTGGCGCCAGAGCCCCAGGCCCGCCGGCCGCAGCAGATACGCGTACGCGGCCTGCCCCACCGGGAGCACGACGTACCGCCAGAGACCCACCCAGGGCCAGTAGAAGACCAGCTTGAACAGGGCCCCGATCAGCCACCCGGTCCCCCGCAGCACCGGCAGCAGGACCAGTTCGTACAGCCGGCGCAAGCCCTGCCCCAGCGGTCCGAGGACGGTCCGGTTCAGCATCCGCGCGAAGGCGACGAGCAGATCCCAGACCACCCGCAGGGGCAGCACGATCAGCACCGCCACGATCTTCACGGGGATCCGTACGACTCCGACCAGGCAGCCTTCTCCCCCGGGTGCGCGCGCCTCTTCCTGTTCCATACGGATAAGGACTCCGTAGGGGCGCCGGCCGTTGCGGGGAACACCTCACGGTCCGGACACGACGACGGCCCGCCCCGATCACGGGGCGGGCCGTCGTCGCAAGGACGGGGTGCGGGCGTGCTACTTCACGACCGACAGGGGCAGCAGTTTCTTGCCCGTCGGGCCGATCTGGATGCTGGTGTCGAGCTGCGGGCAGACGCCGCAGTCGAAGCACGGGGTCCAGCGGCAGTCCTCGACCTCGGTCTCGTCGAGGGCGTCCTGCCAGTCCTCCCAGAGCCAGTCCTTGTCCAGGCCGGAGTCGAGGTGGTCCCAGGGCAGGACCTCCTCGTAGGTGCGCTCGCGGGTCGTGTACCAGGCCACGTCGACGCCGTAGGCGGGGAGGGTCTTCTCCGCGGCCTGCATCCAGCGGTCGTACGAGAAGTGCTCGCGCCAGCCGTCGAAGCGGCCGCCCGACTCGTACACGGCGCGGATGACGTCGCCGATGCGGCGGTCGCCGCGGGAGAGGAGGCCCTCGACGATGCCGGGCTTGCCGTCGTGGTAGCGGAAGCCGATGGAGCGGCCGTACTTCTTGTCGCCGCGGAGCTTGTCGCGGAGCTTGCCGAGGCGGGCGTCCGTCTCCTCGGCCGACAGCTGCGGGGCCCACTGGAAGGGGGTGTGCGGCTTGGGGACGAAGCCGCCGATCGAGACGGTGCAGCGGATGTCGTTCTGGCCGGAGACCTCGCGGCCCTTGGCGATGACGTTGACCGCCATGTCGCCGATCTGCAGCACGTCCTCGTCGGTCTCGGTCGGCAGGCCGACCATGAAGTACAGCTTCACCTGGCGCCAGCCGTTGCCGTACGCCGTGGCGACCGTACGGATCAGGTCCTCTTCCGAGACCATCTTGTTGATGACCTTGCGCATGCGCTCGGAGCCGCCCTCGGGGGCGAAGGTCAGACCGGATCGGCGGCCGTTGCGGGTCAGCTCGTTGGCCAGGTCCACGTTGAAGGCGTCCACGCGGGTCGACGGGAGGGACAGGCCCACCTTGTCGTCCGTGTAGCGGTCGGCCAGGCCCTTGGCGATGTCCGCGATCTCGGTGTGGTCCGCCGAGGAGAGGGAGAGGAGGCCGACCTCCTCGAAGCCCGTGGCCTTCAGGCCGCGCTCCACCATCTCGCCGATGCCGGTGATGCTTCGCTCCCGCACGGGGCGCGTGATCATGCCGGCCTGGCAGAAACGGCAGCCGCGGGTACAGCCGCGGAAGATCTCCACGGACATCCGCTCGTGGACGGTCTCGGCGAGCGGGACCAGGGGCTGCTTGGGGTAGGGCCACTCGTCGAGGTCCATGACGGTGTGCTTGGACACGCGCCACGGCACGCCGGAGCGGTTCGGGACGACGCGGCCGATGCGGCCGTCGGGCAGGTACTCGACGTCGTAGAAGCCCGGCACGTAGACGCCGCCGGTCTTCGCGAGGCGCAGGAGCACCTCTTCGCGCCCGCCCGGCCTGCCCTCGGCCTTCCACGCGCGGATGATCTCGGTCATGTCGAGGACGGCCTGCTCGCCGTCGCCGATGATCGCGCAGTCGATGAACTCCGCGATCGGCTCGGGGTTGAAGGCCGCGTGGCCGCCCGCGAGCACGATGGGGTGGTCGACCGTACGGTTCTTCGCCTCGAGCGGGATGCCCGCGAGGTCCAGTGCCGTCAGCATGTTGGTGTAGCCGAGCTCGGTGGAGAAGGACAGCCCGAAGACGTCGAAGGCCCCGACCGGACGGTGGGAGTCGACGGTGAACTGCGGCACCTTGTGCTCGCGCATCAGCTCTTCGAGGTCCGGCCACACGCTGTACGTGCGCTCCGCGAGCACGCCCTCGCGCTCGTTGAGCACCTCGTAAAGGATCATGACGCCCTGGTTGGGGAGCCCGACCTCGTACGCGTCCGGGTACATCAGCGCCCAGCGGACGTCGGCGCTCTCCCACGGCTTGACCGTGGAGTTGAGCTCACCGCCGACGTACTGGATCGGCTTCTGGACGTGCGGAAGCAGGGCCTCAAGCTGAGGGAAGACCGACTCGGTCATCACGCGACTTTCGTGAAGCGGGCAGGGGGCGACTCTCAAGCGTACCCCGGGGCCCGGAGCACCCCCGCCCGCAAGATCAGCCGCGCAGTGCCGCCGCCGGCCCCGCGGTCGCCGCCCACACCTGCGGCAGCTCCCGCTCGCGGCGCTCGGCCAGCGCCTCCTCGCGGGCGTGGAGCACGCCCCAGGTGAAGGACGACTCCCCCGCACCGGCCGCCTGGACGGCGACTCCGCGCAGGGCTTCCCGGGCGACGACCCCGTCCTGGTGGTCGCCGAGCAGACTCTGGACCGCCTTCACCACCTTGCCCAGCTTGCGCGCGGGTTTGCCGAGGGCCGGGGCCGCCGCCTCGGCCGCGTACCGGGCGCGCTTCGCTGCCTTGCGCGCCTCGTGCAGGGCCAGGTCGCGGCCCTCGCCCGGGTCCAAGGACAGCGCGGCCTCGATCCGGCCGGCGAGGCGTTCGTAGTCTCCGAGGACCGCCGCGGGCAGGGCCGACTCGGCAGGCCGGGCGGCGGCCTTCTGCAACGGCGGGTCGGCCAGCAGGGCGTCGAGGGCGTTCAGCAGGGCCACGTGGCGCCTGCTGTCGAGCGCGGCCAGCGCCGCGCGGCGCGAACCGGTGCGGCGGGCGACGTTCCAGATCTTGAGGCGGCCACGGACCGGGCCCAGCACCAGGGTGCGCGGGAGTTCGTCGAGCCGGGTCTGGATCCGCTCCAGCAGTACTTCCTGGTCGCGGGCGACTCCGAGCTCGGCGGCGAGCCAGCGCAGCTCCTCGCCGATCGGGCCGGTCTCGGCGGGGTCCAGGATCCGGCGGTAGGTCTTGAAGGCACTGCGCAGGCGCCGGGTGGCGACCCGCATCTGGTGGACGGAGTCGGGCAGCCCCCGGCGTACGGCGGGATCCTGGGCGATGAGGGTGTCGCGCTGTTCGCGCAGGTACGCGAGCACGTGCGCGCCCATCGTGTCCTCGGCGAGGCCGGTGTCGGCGCCGGTCGTACGGGCCGAGGGCTCCCCGCCGGTCTCGGTCAGCGCCCGTGCGAGCTTCGAGGGGGCGTCGCTGACCCGGAGTCCGGCCTTGCGGAAGGTCTTCTCCACGGCGTCGAGCAGCGCCGGGTCGGCCCCGTCGGCGAGCTCGACCTCCACCTCGGTCCAGGCGGCCGTGGCGTCCGCGCGCTCGGCCCGCACCGCGTCCGTGGACAGCTCCGCGAGGAGGGCGCCGTCCGCGTCGAGGAGGTGGCTGACGTGGCGCGAGGACAGGAGCCTGACCTGTGGTTCCAGCGGGGTGTCGCGGACGCGGGAGCGCAGCAGTGCGGTCAGCGCGTCCGGCACGGTGTCGCCGAGGGGGGCGGTGATCTCGTCGCGCACGCCGGGGGCGACGGGCAGTTTGAGGTGCCAGCCTGCGTCCTTGCCGCCGGTGCGGCGGCGCAGGGTGAGCCCGTCGGCGGCGAGCCGCTGGTCGGGGGTGTCGTAGTAGACGGCGTCGAGCTCGGCCGTGCCCTGGTCGGTCACGGCCGCGATGGCGGCCGTGCCCGTCAGGTCGGGTACTCCGCGCCGTCCGGCCTTGGTGGTCCTGAACTCGAATTTGCGCTCGATCTCGCGCTTCGTGTCCGCCATGGATCGAACGTAGTCCTGAACGGAACACGACGCGAAGGAAAACGGCGGGTGCGGCGGAAAACCGGCCCGGGAACCGACGGATCAAGCCGACCCCGGACCGACCCCACACCGCATCAAGCCGACATCGGCCGCTGCACCCTGATCGATTGGAGCAGCCCGATGGCCACCCACACGGCGAACATCGAGGATCCTCCGTAGGACACGAACGGCAGCGGGAGTCCGGCCACGGGCATGATCCCGAGGGTCATCCCGATGTTCTCGAAGGACTGGAAGGCGAACCAGGCGATGATCCCGGCGCACACGATCGTGCCGTACAGCTCGGTCGTCTCGCGGGCGATCATGCAGGCGCGCCACAGGATGACCCCGAGCAGCACCAGGATCAGCCCGGCTCCGACGAAGCCCAGCTCCTCCCCCGCCACCGTGAAGACGAAGTCGGTCTGCTGCTCCGGCACGAACTGGCCGGTGGTCTGCGAGCCCTTGAAGAGTCCGGAGCCGGTCAGCCCGCCGGAGCCGATGGCGATGCGTGCCTGGTTGGTGTTGTAGCCCACGCCGGCCGGGTCGAGCTCGGGGTTGGCGAAGGCCGCGAAGCGGTTGATCTGGTACTCGTCGAGGATGCCGAGCTGCCAGATCAGGATGGCCCCGCCGACGCCCGAGCCGAGCAGGCCCAGCACCCAGCGGTTGGAGGCGCCGGAGGCCAGCAGGACGCCGAGCACGATGACGACCATGACCATGACGGAGCCGAGGTCGGGCATCAGCATGATGATGCCCATGGGGAAGGCCGCCAGGCAGAGCGCCTTGACGACTGTGCGGTGGTCCGGGTGGACGAGGTCGCCCGCGTCCACCCGGGTGGCCAGCAGCATCGCCATGACCAGGATGATCGTGATCTTGACGAACTCGGAGGGCTGGAGCGAGAAGCCGCCGCCGACCACGATCCAGGCGTGGGCTCCGTTGATGGTCGCGCCGAGCGGGGTGAGCACGGCGAGGATCAGCACCACGGAGAGCCCGTAGAGGATCGGTACGGCGCCGCGCAGGGTGCGGTGGCCGAGCCAGATGGTGCCGATCATCAGCACGAGGCCGATGCCGGTGTTCATGGCGTGCCGGAAGAGGAAGTAGTACGGGTCCCCGTTGTTCAGCGAGGTCCGGTTGCGGGTCGCCGACCACACCAGCAGGGCGCCGATGAGGGAGAGGGCGAGCGCGGAGAGGAGTATCGGCCAGTCGAGCCGGCGCACCACGGAGTCGCGGGCGGTGAGTTTGGCCATCGCTCCCCGCTGCTCCGGCGCGTACCGGGCCACGGAGAATTTGTTGGCGGTCTGCATGTCGGTCCTCGGTACTCAGTCGTGCTGCGCAGGGCGCTGGGCGGGCGGTCCGGCCAGCGCGGGCGGCGCCAGTTCTTCCGGGGACGGCGGTACGTACGGCCGGATCTCGGGGGAATCGATGCCGCCGTCGGGGCGGATCTTGGGCAGGTTCTTCTCCGGTCCCAACAGGAGTGCCTTCTTCAGGTCCTGGTTGCCCGCCATGTCGAGGCCGTAGATGGCGTTGTACAGGTTGCGTACGGCGGGGCCGGCGGCTCCGGATCCGGTGCCGCCCTGGGAGATGGTCATGACGATGACGAAGTCCTTGGTGTAGGTCGCCAGCCACGAGGTGGTCTGCTTGCCGTAGACCTGGGCGGTGCCGGTCTTGGCGTGCATCGGGATCTTGTCCATCGGCCAGCCGCCGAAGCGCCAGGCGGCGGTGCCGCCGGGCTCGACGACCATGCGCAGGCCCTTGTCGAGGTCCTTGACGGTCTTGGCGTCGATCGGCAGCCTGCCGTGCGGCTTGGGCTTGATCCACTCGACGTGTTTGCCGTCGGCGCTGATCACGGCCTTGCCGACGGTGGGGTCGAAGAGGGTGCCCCCGTTGCTGATGGCGGCGTAGGCGGTGGCCATCTGGATGGGGGTGACGAGGACGTCGCCCTGGCCGATGGCGAAGTTGATGCTGTCGTAGGCCTTGAGCTGGTTGCCTTCGAGGCAGCTCTCGTAGGCGACCAGCTCGACGTAGGTGCCGCCCTTCTTGCCCTGCTTGCACCAGGCGTCCTTGTTGGCCGCCCAGAAGCTCTGCTTCCACCTGCGGTCGGGGATGCGGCCCTTGACCTCGTTCGGCAGGTCGATCCCGGTCTCGGAGCCGAGGCCGAACTCGCGGGCCGTCCGGTAGAACCAGTCGTGGGCGTCCTTCTTGGGCTTGAGGCCGCCGTCCCGCTGCCACTCCTTGTGCCCGAGGGCGTAGAAGACGGTGTTGCAGGAGAACTTGAGGGCCTCGCCGAGGGTGATGGGGCCGTGCCCCTTGGACTCGAAGTTCGCGAAGCTGCGGTTGCCCATGCTGTAGGAGGCGCCGCAGTTGTACTTGTCGTCGAAGGCGTATCCGGCCCGGACGGCCGCGCTCGCCGACACCACCTTGAAGATGGAGCCCGCGGGGGCCTGGCCCTGGATGGCCCGGTTGAGCAGCGGATAGTTGGAGCCCTCGCTGGTGAGGGCGGCGTAGTCCTTGGCGGCGATGCCGCCGACCCAGGCGTTGGGGTCGTAGTCGGGCTGGGAGGCCATCGCGACGACCCGGCCGGTCTTGGCCTCCATGACGACGACGGCGCCCGAGTCGGCCTCGTACTTGCGGTTGGTGATGTTGTCGGTCTCGTTGCGGACCGTCTTCATCGCCTGCTGGAGCTCGTACTCGGCGACGGACTGGACCCGGGCGTCGATGCTGGTGACGAGGGTGGACCCGGGCACACCCGCGTCGGACTCGGTCTGGTGCATGACGCGGCCGAGGTTGTCGACCTCGTACGAGGTGACCATCGCCTTGCCGCGCAGGTACTTGTCGTAGGTGCGCTCGATCCCGGAGCGGCCGACCTGGTCGGAGCGCAGGTGCGGCGAGTCGGTGTCCTTGGCCTTCTGGATCTCCTCGTCGGTGACCGGCGAGAGGTAGCCGAGCACCTGGGAGGTACGGGCCCCGCCGGGGGCCGGGTAGCGGCGGACGGCGACGGGCTCGGCGGTGATGCCGGGGAACTCCTCGGGGCGTTCGCGCAGCTGCAGCGCCTGCTGCGTGGTGGCGTCGAGGGTGATCGGGATCGGCTGGTACGGGGAGCCGTTCCAGCAGGGCGCGGGGGTTTGGGAGTCGCAGAGGCGGACCTTCTCCATGACCTCCTTGGGGGTCATGTCCAGGACGCCGGCGAGGCGGGTCATGACATCCCGGCCGCGGTCCTTCATCTTCATCAGGGCCGTGCGGCTGGTGGAGACGACCAGGCGGGTCTCGTTGTCGGCGAGGGCGACGCCCCGGGCGTCGAGGATCGTTCCGCGCACGGCGGGCTGGACGACCCGCTGGACGTGGTTGCTCTTCGCCTCGTGGTAGTACTCCGCGCCGTTGCGGATCTGGAGGTACCAGAGCCGGCCGCCGAGCGTGAGGAACATCGAGCAGACGAGAACCTGGATGATCACGAGCCGGATCTGCACCCGGGAGGTACGGCCGGTCTCCGGAATGTTGGTCACGTGGACTCCTCCCTCACAGCTTCTTGACGCTCTTCACACCCTTGATTCCCTTGACGCCCTTTATCCGGCCGGCCCGGTTGGCCCGGCTGCGGGCGGTCTTCATCCGCAGGCCGCCGCGCTGGCTGCCGATCCGCAGTCCGGTGCCGCCGGCCAGCCAGCCGGAGGCGATGTCCTTGCCCGCGGGCGGGCCGCCGTTGGCCTCGACGGCCATCGGGTCGTTCTCCGCACGGCGGGCCAGGGCCATGATGAACGGCACGGTGAAGGGGGCGAGCAGCAGGTCGTAGAGGACCGCGGTGAACAGCAGTCCGGTCAGCCCCACGTGCCGGGCCGCGGTGTCGCCGACCAGGGCGCCGACGCCCGCGTAGAGCAGGGTGGAGGCGAAGGCGGCGCCGACGACGGTGAGCATCGGGCCCCAGGCGGAGCGGAACCGCCCGGTGTCGGGGCGGACCAGGCCGGCGACGTAGCCGATGACGCACAGCACGAGCGCGTAGCGGCCGGCGGCGTGGTCGGCGGGCGGGGCCAGGTCGGTGAGGAGGCCCGCGGCGAAGCCGATGAGGGCGCCGCTGACGCACCCGTACACGAGTGCGAGGGCGACGACCGTGAGCAGGACCAGGTCGGGGACGGCTCCGGGGAGTTGGAGGCGGCCCAGGATGGAGACCTGGACGACCAGGGCGACCACGACGAGCGTGCCCGAGAGCAGGATCCGGTTGAAACGCATGATGATCGGCTCCTAGTCCTCGGCCGGCTTGCCGGACGCGGACGCGCCGGGCGACGGGGTGACCGTGACGGTGACCGTCGGGGTGGGCTTGGGTGCCTCGGGCTTGGGCGGCAGGACCGCGTCGCGCGGGTCCTCGCGCGGGGGCATGACCACGACGCCGACGATGTCCAGGCGGGAGAAGCCCACGAAGGGGCGGACCCAGATGGTGCGGGTCAGGTCGCCGCGCGAGGGGTCGACCTTGATCACCTCGCCGATCGGGACGCCGGGCACGAAGGGCTTGTTGCCGCGCGAGCCGAAGGTGACGAGCCGGTCGCCGGTGTTGATCTTGGCCTTGCCGTTGAGCATCTGCACGGAGAGCTCCCGGTCGCCCTGGCCGGTGGCGAAGCCGAGTTCGCCGGTCTTCTCCAAGCGGGTTCCGACGGTGAAGTCGGGGTCGTTGGCGAGGACCACGGTGGCGGTGTCGGGGCCGACGGTGGCGACGCGGCCGACGAGTCCGTCCCCGTTGAGGACGGTCATGTCGCGCTCGATGCCGTCCTTGCTGCCCGCGTCGATGGTCACGGTCCAGGAGAAGCCCTGGGCCGCTCCTATGGCGATGACCTCGGCGCCCTTGATGCCGTACTGGCCCGCGCCCGCCCGCTTGAGCATCTCGTCGAGCTCGCGGATCCGGCTGCGGGTCTGGTCGTCGCTGCCCAGCTTGGCCTTGAGCGCCGCGTTCTCGCGCTCCAGCGTCGCGATGCGGTTGTGCCGCTCGCCGGAGTCCCGTACCGCCCCTATGGCGTTGGCGACCGGGTCGACCCCTTTCGCCACGCCCTTCTCGACCGGCCCGAAGACCGCTGCGGCGGCCTGTCGGGCACCGTCGACCGGAGACTCCTCACCCGTTCTGATGTCCACCGTGATCAAAGCGAACGCGATGGCGATCAGAAGCACCAGGAGCAGCCGGCTCTCTCGTGTGTCCCTCACGTGCGGCGGCCGTGCCTTCCTCATAGATACCCGTGCGGCTGGGTCGTCTCTTTCGGATCTTGCCGGGCGTCGGCCGGGCAATACGCGAAAGAGACGGCCTGAGCCGCTCCGATGGAGCCGGGGCTCGCACCGGACCTTGCCTGTATATCAACGATCCGCCGCACGGGCCCGGTAGCACCCGTACGGCGGATCATTTGTGTTCCACCGCCACGCGGCGGGCCGGATCAGCGCCGCGGCTGGGCGTCCAGGACCTGCTGGAGCGCCTCGAACTCCTCCACGCACTTGCCGGATCCGAGCGCGACGGAGTCGAGCGGATCCTCGGCGATGTGGATCGGCATGCCCGTCTCGCGGCGCAGCCGCTCGTCGAGGCCGCGCAGCAGGGCGCCGCCTCCGGTCAGGACGATGCCGCGGTCCATGATGTCGCCGGAGAGCTCCGGCGGGCACTTGTCGAGGGTGGTCTTGACGGCGTCGACGATGGCGTTGACCGGCTCCTCGATCGCCTTGCGCACCTCGGCGGCCGAGATCACCACGGTCTTGGGCAGGCCCGAGACCAGGTCGCGGCCGCGGATCTCGGTGTGCTCGTCCTTGTCGAGGTCGTAGGCCGACCCGATGGTGATCTTGATCTGCTCGGCGGTGCGCTCACCGAGAAGGAGCGAGTACTCCTTCTTGATGTGCTGGATGATCGCGTTGTCGAGCTCGTCGCCGGCCACCCGGATGGACTGTGCCGTGACGATTCCGCCGAGGGAGATGACGGCCACCTCGGTGGTGCCGCCACCGATGTCCACGACCATGTTGCCGGTGGCCTCGTGGACGGGCAGGCCCGCGCCGATGGCGGCGGCCATCGGCTCTTCGATGATGTGCACCTGGCGGGCACCGGCCTGCGTGGACGCCTCGATGACGGCGCGGCGCTCCACTCCCGTGATGCCGGAGGGCACGCAGACCACCACGCGCGGGCGGGCCAGGTAACGGCGCTTGTGGATCTTGAGGATGAAGTACCGGAGCATCCGCTCGGTGATCTCGAAGTCGGCGATGACGCCGTCCTTGAGGGGCCGCACGGCGACGATGTTGCCGGGCGTGCGCCCGATCATCTTCTTGGCTTCGGAGCCGACCGCCAGGATGCCACCGGTGTTCGTGTTGATGGCGACCACGGACGGCTCGTTCAGGACGATTCCCCGGCCCCTCACGTACACCAGCGTGTTGGCGGTCCCGAGGTCGATCGCCATGTCACGGCCGATGAACGACATGTTGTTCCCCTTGTTCCCCATGAGGAGCGTCTGGCCTTCCAGTTGATAGCGGCTGCTGTCAGGTCGGCGAGGTGGGTGTGTGGGTGGAGGCCCCATCGTAGTGCCGCAAGTACGGCCACCGCGCGACGGGACTCCGGCAAGCCCGCCGGAACGGATACCCGCCCCCTTAGTGGTGACGTCGTGTCCTGTCCATGCGTTCCCGAATGTGCCCGGTAATACCGGAGGGCGACCGAAATTACTTCGGTCGCCCCAGGTCATGAGCGCTATTCGGCTGATGTTGCGTCAGAAAAGAGTGATCACAGCGCCGGGAAGAACAGCTTCAGCTCCCGCTCCGCGGACTCCTCGGAGTCCGAGGCGTGGATCAGGTTCTCCCGGGTGACGGTACCGAAGTCACCCCGGATGGAGCCGGGCGCGGCGGCAATCGGGTCAGTGGGTCCGGCCAACTGGCGGACACCCTCGATCACGCGCTCCCCTTCGACGACCAGGGCCACGACCGGGCCGCTGGCCATGAAGCCCATGAGGGGCTCGTAGAAGACCTTGCCCTTGTGCTCGCCGTAGTGCGCTTCCAGGGTCTCCTGGTCCAGCGTGCGCAGCTCCAGCGCGGGAATGGTCCAGCCGGCCTTCCGCTCGATGCGGCCGACGATCTCGCCGATCAGGCCGCGACGGACGGCGTCGGGCTTGAGGAGGACGAGCGTGCGCTGGGTCATATGGGTAACTCCTTGCGGCATACGGGTGCGGTCCGACGAGGCTACAGGGGCCCGGGCCCCCGCCGTACGGGGCCTTCCCGGGCCCCGCTCCGGCGCCTCGGCGGCTACGCCTCGGTCGGGGCGGCGGCCTGGGCTTCCGCCTGGGCGGCCCAGCGGGCCTTGATCACGTCGATGCGGCGGCCGTAGTGGATCGAGCACCACCACAGACCGGCGAACACCACGCCCAGGATGAACATCATCGGGACGACGAACCCGCTCAGCACGAGCCCGATCTGCAGGGCCCAGCCGATCTGGACGGCCCCGGGGCGCGAGAGCATCCCGCACAGCAGGACCGACACCAGCATCGAGATCCCGCAGACCGTCCAGACCGTGGCCTGGCTCAGATCGCCCTTCATCGCGACCAGCCCGGCGAAGCCGATCACGAAGAACTCGGCGATCAGCGTCGAAGCACACAGCGTGCGCATCCCTCAGCCCCTCTTCAGCAGCAGGCGGGCCTCGCCCACCGTGATGACGGACCCGGTCACCAGGACCCCGGCCCCTCCGTACTCCGCCTCTTCCTCCGCCAGCGTGATCGCCGCCTCCAGGGCGTCGTCCAGCCGCGGCTCCACCTGCACCCGGTCGGCGCCGAAGACCTCGACCGCGACGGCCGCCAGGTCGTCGGCGGAGCTCGCCCGGTGACTGGTGTTCTCCGTGATCACGACCTCGGCGAAGATCGGCTCGAAGGCTTCGAGGATCCCGCGCGCGTCCTTGCCCTCGCTCGCGCCCACGACCCCGACCAGCCGACTGAAGCCGAAGGCCTCGGTCACCGCCTCCGCCGTGACCCGCGCCCCGGCCGGGTTGTGCGCCGCGTCCAGGACCACCGTCGGGCTGCGCCGCACGACCTCCATGCGGCCGGGCGAGGTCACCGAGGCGAAGGCCTTCCGCACGGTCTCCACGTCCAGCGCCCGCGCGTGGTCGGCGCCGATCCCGAAGAAGGCCTCGACCGCCGCCAGCGCCACCGCCGCGTTGTGCGCCATGTGGGCGCCGTGCAGCGGCAGGAAGATCCCGTCGTACTCGCCGCCCAGCCCGCGCAGCGTCAGCTGCTGCCCGCCCACCGCGACCTCGCGGGTGACGACGCCGAACTCCATGCCCTCGCGGGCCACGGTCGCGTCGACCTCCACGGCCTTCTTCAGCAGCACCTGCGCCGCGTCCACCGGCTGCTGCGCCAGGATCACGGTGGCGCCCTTCTTGATGACGCCGCCCTTCTCCTGCGCGATCTCGCCGGTGGTGGAGCCGAGCCGGTCCGTGTGGTCCAGGCTGATCGGGGTGACCACGGCGACCGCGCCGTCGATCACGTTGGTGGCGTCCCAGGTGCCGCCCATGCCCACCTCGACCACGGCCGCGTCCACGGGAGCGTCCGCGAAGGCCGCGTAGGCCATGCCGGTGAGGACCTCGAAGAACGACAGCCGGATCTCCTCGGCCGCGTCCACCATGTCCACGTACGGCTTGATGTCGTGGTACGTCTCGACGAACCGCTCGGCGGTGATCGGCGCCCCGTCCAGGCTGATCCGTTCGGTGACCGACTGCACGTGCGGGCTGGTGTAGCGGCCCGTGCGCAGCTCGAAGGCGTTCAGCAGTGCCTCGATCATGCGGGAGGTGCTCGTCTTGCCGTTGGTGCCGGTGACGTGGATGGAGGGGTACGCGCGCTGCGGCTCGCCCAGGACGTCCATCAGCGCGGCGATCCGCGTGACGGACGGCTCCAGCTTGGTCTCGCCCCAGCGGCCGGCCAGCTCCTGCTCCACCTCCCGCAGCGCCTCGGCCACCTCGGGGTCGGCGGGCTCTTCGGGTACCGGGTCGCCCTGGGGCGGACCGGCCTGCGTACGCAGGGTGCGGCTGCCCGCCTCGATCACCGCCAGGTCGGGGTCGCGGTCGGACTCTTCCGCCACGATCTGGTCGAACGCGTCGAAGCTGTCATCGTGGCTCTCGGGCTGCTGCTCACTCACGGGACCCAGTCTACGGACGAGGACCCGGGGGACTTTCGGCCCGGTCGGATCGGGACCTTCGACGGCGAGGGCGACCGGATCGTTATGCAAGCCTTGCGGACAGGAGATTGGGGAGCAAATGCCGCAGGCCAGCACGAACAAGACAGGTTCCAGCCGCGACATAGGGATAGATCTGGGAACCGCCAACACCCTCGTCTACGCACGGGGGCACGGCATCGTCCTCAATGAGCCGTCCGTGGTGGCCGTCAAGGCGGGCACCACCACCGCACTGGCCGTGGGTGCCGAGGCCAAGGAGACCATCGGCCGCACACCCGGCTCCATCACCGCGATCCGCCCCCTCAAGGACGGTGTGATCTGCGACTACGAGGCCGCCGAGGAGATGATCCGGCACTTCGTCCGCAAGGCCGTCCCCGGCCGCCGGGTCCGCACCCGCATGGTGATCTGCGTACCGTCCGGGGTCACCCCGGTGGAACGGCGGGCCATCATCCACGCCTCCACCCGGGCCGGCGCCAGAACCGTGCACCTGATCGAGGAACCCATGGCCGCCGCGATCGGCGCCGGGCTCCCGGTGTCCGAACCGCGCGGCTCGATGGTCGTCGACATCGGCGGCGGCACCTCCGAGGTCGCGGTCATCTCGCTGGGCGGCATCGTCACCTCCCAGTCGCTGCGGGTCGGCGGCGACCGGCTGGACGCCGCGATCACCGACTGGGTCCGCAAGGAGCACTCGCTGCTCATCGGCGACCGCACCGCCGAGGACGCCAAGATCGCCATCGGCTCGGCGTGGCCGGTGCCGGACCGGCCGGAGCTGGAGACCGCCACCTTCACGGTGCGGGGCCGCGAGAAGGTGGGCGGCATGCCCCAGACGCTGCAGCTCGACGCGCGCGACGTACGGGCCGCGCTCGACGAGCCGATCGAAGCGATCATCGCGGCGGTCCGCACCACCCTGGAGGAGTGCCCGCCCGAGCTGTCCGGGGACGTCATGGAGCACGGCATCGTCCTGACCGGCGGCGGCGCGCTGCTCCCCGGCCTGGACCTGCGGATGGCCTCCTCGACGGGGATCCCCGTCTTCGTCGCGGACGACCCGCTGGACTGCGTGGCCCTGGGCTCTGGGCGCTGCGTGGAGGACATGGACGCGCTCAGCAGCCTGCTGGCGCCGGCGAGGGCCTAGGCAAGATCCGGAAGAGACGGCCTGGGCCGGACGGGCAAAGGTCGGCGGGCTCAGCCCTTCGGGAGCGTCGCGAGGACCTCGTACGCGTCCTGCGTGCGCGTCGCCGTCAGGGTTCCGCCCAGGCTGCGCACGCGCTCGGACATGCTCGCCGTGCCCGAGCCCGCCGAGACGGGGGCCCTGGTCGGATTGCGCTGCGCCAGCCCGTTGCGGACGGCGATCGTCAGCTGCAGCCCGTCCGCCGCGATGGACACCTCGATGGTCTCGCCGCGCGCGTGCTTGGCGGCGTTGGTCAGGCATTCCTGCACCACCCGGTAGACCGCCGCCTGGCGCAGCGGCGACAGCCCGTGCACGGCCGGATCCAGGGCCAGCCGTACGGGGGAACCCGCGCGCCCGCTCTCCTCCGCGAGCGCCGCCAGCCCTTCCACGCCCGGGGTGGCCGCCCGCTCCCCGCGCTGCACGATGATCTCGTTGAGCACCAGGTGGGCCCGGCGGGCGGTGTCGGCGAGCTCCTCGAAGTCCTTCGCGTACGCCGTCTCGCGCGAGCGCATCGACAGCACCTCGGAGCGCACCGTCAGCAGGGTCAGCTCGCGCCCGACGAAGTCGTGGACGTCGCGGGCGACGGAGGTCCGCTCCTGCTGGACGGCCTGCAGCACGGCGGACTCGGCGCGCCGGGTGTCGAGTTCGCGCACGAGGTCGTGGCGGTAGGCGGCGATGCCCACGGCCGAGGCGAGGACCCCGATGGGCACGACGAGGCTGAGGAAGGAGCTGAGGGTCTCGGCCCGGGCCAGCGGCCAGCCCGGCACGCAGCAGAACAGGCACAGCGCGAAGGCGACGTAGCCCAAGGTGGCGAGGACACCGGCCCGGCGCCCGCGGAAGCGGCCCACCGAGTACAGCGCGAACTGGATCAGGGTCAGCTCGTGCAGCCAGCCGATGAAGAGCAGCGCGGCGAGGTACGAGACCCAGGGCATCCGGCGCCGCACCAGCAGCGTGGAGCAGCCGACGGTCAGGACGACCGCCGCGGCGGGCCCGCTCAGGGAGTTGTCGGCGGCCGCCAGGCCCGGCAGGTCGAGCGCCATCAGGCCCAGACAGCTGAGAGCCGCGAGCACGTCCATCGCGCGCGGCGACCCGGCCCAGCCCTGCGCGAGCCGGCGGCCGAAGGCCAGGAGCCGGTGGGGCGCCGAGAGGGCGGGCTTGACGTGCATGCCCTCCATCATCCGTGTTCGGCACCCTCGGATCCGGGCCACCCGGACCCGAGAACGCGTGATTTAGGGCACTTCGGACATGCCGGAGGTCCTTCCGCCCGGAGGCCTTCCGCTCTATCCGCGGCCGCCGGCACGCTCGTAGCGTCGGGAGAATGACCACCCAAAGGGGAACGACCACCCATCGGGGAACGACCGCCCCTCGGGGCACCGCCCTGCTCCTGCTGATCGGCGGCCTCGTCGGCACCCTGGCCTCCGGCGTGCTCACCTACGACCGCATCCGCACCCTGGAGGACCCGCTCTTCACCCCGGGCTGCAACGTCGACGCGGTGCTGAGCTGCGGCGACGTGATGACCACCTGGCAGGGCAACCTCCTCGGCTTCCCCAACATGCTGCTCGGCCTCGCCGGCTTCGGGGCCCTCGCCGGACTGGGCACGGCCCTGGTCGCCGGGGCGCTGCTCCCCCGGTGGCTGTGGCGCGGGCTGTGGGCCGGGACCGCGGCCGGGTTCGCCTTCACGGTGTGGCTGATCAGCCAGTGCCTGTACGTGATCGGGGCACTGTGCCCGTGGTGCATGGTCGTCTGGGCGGTGATGATCCCGCTGTTCTGGTACGTCACCCGCCACCTGGCCCCGGCCGGCTCCCGGCTGCGGGCGATCCCCCACTGGCTGGTGCCGCTGGCCGCGTACGGCGTGGTCGCGGCGCTCGTCCTGACGAGGTTCGGCGCACAGCTGCTGTGATGCCGGGCCCCTCACGGGGAAGGGATAGCCCGAAGGCCCCCACGTCGACCGACGGCGTGGGGGCCTTCGCTTGCGTCCTACGGGCGCCGTCAGGCGGCGGGCAGCGTCTCCAGCTGGGCCTGCAGCCGGGCGATGTCCGCCTCGGCCTTGGACAGGCGGCCCTTGATCTTGTCCACGACGTTGTCGGGGGCCTTGGCGATGAACGCCTCGTTCCCGAGCTTCGCCTCGGCCTGCTGCTTCTCCTTCTCGGCGGCGGCCAGGTCCTTGCTCAGCCGCTTGCGCTCCGCCGGGATGTCGATGGTGCCCGACAGGTCGAGCGCGACGGTGGCGCCGGCGACCGGCAGGGTCGCGGTGGCGCTGAAGGCGTCGCCCTCCGGCTGGAGGCGCAGCACCTGGCGGATGGCGGCCTCGTGGGCGGCCAGCGTGGTGGCGGACAGGTCCAGGCGGGCCGGGACCTTCTGCTTGTCGTCGAGGCCCTGCTCCTTGCGGAACCGACGGACCTCGCGGACGAGGGTCTGGATGCCCTCGATCTCGGCCTCGGCAGCCGCATCGCGGAAGCCGCTGTCCTTGGGCCAGTCGGCGATCACGAGGGACTCGCCGCCGGTCAGCGTGGTCCACAGGGTCTCGGTGACGAAGGGGACCACCGGGTGCAGCAGGCGCAGCATGACGTCGAGGACCTCACCGAGGACCCGCGCGGAGGCCTTGGCCGGCTCGCCGCCCGCGAAGAAGGTCGTCTTCGACAGCTCGACGTACCAGTCGAAGACCTCGTCCCACGCGAAGTGGTAGAGCGCCTCGCTGAGCTTCGAGAACTGGTAGTCCTCGTAGAAGGCGTCGGCCTGCGCGACCGTCTCGTTCAGCCGGGACAGGATCCAGCGGTCGGTCGCCGACATCTCCTCGACCGACGGCAGGTCGCCCTCGATCGTGGCGCCGTTCATCATCGCGAAGCGGGTGGCGTTCCAGATCTTGTTGGCGAACTTGCTGGAGGCCTGGACCCAGTCCTCGCCGATCGGGACGTCGACACCCGGGTTGGCGCCGCGCGCCAGGGTGAAGCGGACCGCGTCGGAGCCGTACTTGTCCATCCAGTCCAGCGGGTTGACCGCGTTGCCGAAGGACTTCGACATCTTCTTGCCGCGCTCGTCACGGACCATGCCGTGCAGGGCGATGGTGTGGAACGGCGGGGTGCCGTCCATCGCGTACAGGCCGAACATCATCATCCGGGCGACCCAGAAGAAGAGGATGTCGTAGCCGGTGACCAGGACGGCGTTCGGGTAGAACTTCGCCAGGCTGTCGGTCTGCTGCGGCCAGCCGAGCGTGGAGAACGGCCACAGGCCGGAGGAGAACCAGGTGTCCAGGACGTCCGTGTCCTGGGTCCAGCCCTCGCCGCTCGGCGGCTGCTCGTCGGGGCCGACGCAGACGATCTCGCCGTTCGGGCCGTACCAGACGGGGATGCGGTGGCCCCACCACAGCTGGCGCGAGATGCACCAGTCGTGGAGGTTGTCGACCCAGTCGAAGTAGCGCTTCTCCATCTCCTGCGGGTGGATCTTGACCTGACCGTCGCGGACCGCGTCACCGGCGGCCTTGGCGAGCGGGCCGACCTTGACCCACCACTGGAGCGACAGGCGCGGCTCGATGGTGGTCTTGCAGCGCGAGCAGTGGCCGACGGAGTGCGTGTACGGACGCTTCTCCGCGACGATCCGGCCCTCGGCGCGCAGCGCGGCGACGATGGCGGAACGGGCCTCGAGCCGGTCCAGACCCAGGAAGGGGCCGTGGACGGTGATGACGGCGTGCTCGTCCATGACGGCGAGGTTGGGCAGGCCGTGGCGCTGACCGATCTCGAAGTCGTTCGGGTCGTGCGCCGGGGTCACCTTGACGGCGCCGGTGCCGAACTCGGGGTCGACGTGCTCGTCGGCGACGACCGGGATGCGGCGGCCGGTGAGCGGCAGCTCGATCTCGGTGCCGACCAGGTGCTTGTAGCGCTCGTCCTCGGGGTGGACGGCGACGGCCGTGTCACCCAGCATCGTCTCGGCGCGGGTCGTCGCGACGACGATGGAGGCGTCGCCCTCGCCGTAACGGATGGAGACGAGCTCGCCCTCGTCGTCCTGGTACTCGACCTCGATGTCGGAGATCGCGGTGAGGCAGCGGGGGCACCAGTTGATGATGCGCTCGGCGCGGTAGATCAGCTCGTCGTCGTAGAGCTTCTTGAAGATGGTCTGGACGGCCTCGGACAGGCCCTCGTCCATGGTGAAGCGCTCGCGCGACCAGTCGACGCCGTCGCCGAGCCGGCGCATCTGGCCGGAGATCTGGCCGCCGGACTCGCCCTTCCACTGCCAGACGCGCTCGACGAAGTCCTCGCGGCCCAGGTCGTGGCGGGACTTGCCCTCCTTGGCGAGCTCGCGCTCGACGACGTTCTGGGTGGCGATGCCCGCGTGGTCCATGCCGGGCTGCCACAGGGTCTCGTAGCCCTGCATGCGCTTGCGGCGGGTGATGGCGTCGATCAGCGTGTGCTCGAAGGCGTGCCCCAGGTGGAGGCTTCCGGTGACGTTCGGCGGCGGGATGACGATGGCGAAGGGAGGCTTGTCGCTCTTCTCGTCCGCCTCGAAGTACCCACGCTCTACCCAGCGCTCGTAGAGCTTCCCCTCTACATCGGCCGGCGCGTACGAAGTCGGCAGTTCGGAGTAGGGGCTGCTGGGTGTCTGCGTGTTCTCGGTCACGGGGCACAGTTTAGAGCGGTAACAGTCCAGTCATGAAACCGGCTTTCCCAGGACCCGGCGCCCTGAGCGCCTTCGGCTTCCGCCAGGATGTGTGGGACGCATAAACAACCTCATGGGGGGACGCGGGATGAGCTACAACCAGCCGGGACCGTACGGAGGCCAGCAGCCGCAGCAGCCGGGGCCCTACGGACAGCAGCCGCAGCAGCCGGGCCCGTACGGGCAGCAGCCGGGGCCCTACGGACAGCAGCCCGGGTACGGGTACCCGCAGCAGGCCCCCCAGGGAGTTCCGCAGCAGGGCTACCCGCAGCAGCAGCCCGGCTTCCCCCAGCAGCAGGCCCCGTACGGCGGCTACCAGCAGCAGCCTCCGTACGGCGGCGGCATGCCCCCGCAGCAGCCTCCGAAGAAGTCGAAGGCCGGCGTGATCATCGCCGTCGTCCTGGCGGTGGCCGTGATCGGCGGCGGTGCGTTCTATTTCCTGGGCTCGGGCGCCGGCAGCGGTGAGGTTTCGGCCTCCACCAAGGGCTACAAGATCGTCCCGCCGGCGGCGGTGAACGACTTCAAGAAGCCCGCCAAGGCCAGCCCCGAGAAGAAGATGGACGACAAGGAGAAGAAGGAACTCGAGGCGATCGGGATCAAGAACCCGGTCAAGGTCACCCAGGACTACGAGATCTCCGACAAGGCCAAGCCGCTGGAGAGCAAGCAGCTCAGCTTCTCGTCGTTCTCCGGCGAGATCGCGGACCCCGCGCAGACCCTCGACGCCTCGTTCGCGATGTTCAAGGCCTCCAGCACGGAGGAGAAGGACAAGGACGCCGACATCCAGTTCGTCGGGTCCCCCGAGACCTTCAAGCCGGCCGGGTTCAGCGGCGCGCTGATGAAGTGCCAGGAGATGAAGATCGTCTCCAAGAAGCCCTCCAGCAACCCGCTGGAGCCCAAGGAAATCACCTTCCCGGTGTGCATCTGGACCGACTACAGCACCATGGGCCTGACCACGACCATCGACATCGCCAAGATGATGACCGGCGGCAAGGGCTACACCCTGGCCCAGACCGCCGAGCTGGACGCCAAGCTCTACAACACGGCGCGCGTCAAGAACTAGCCGCCCGCGCCCACCACATGAGGAAGGGCGCCCCCGGTCCGGGGGCGCCCTTCCTCATGTCTGCTGCGTGCTACCGGTGCTACGCCGACTTCTCGTGCGGGCCCTGGTCCTTCGGGACGATCCGCGGGACCAGCGTCGGGTTGACGTTGGAGCGGACCACGTCCGAGGTGATGACCACGCGGGCCACGTCCTTGCGGGACGGGACCTCGTACATGACCGACATCAGGACCTCTTCCATGATGGCGCGCAGGCCGCGCGCGCCGGTCTGGCGGAGGATCGCCTGGTCGGCGATGGCCTCGAGGGCCTCGCGCTCGAAGTCCAGCTCGACGCCGTCGAGTTCGAACAGCCGCTGGTACTGCTTCACCAGGGCGTTGCGCGGCTCGATGAGGATCTGGAGCAGGGCCTCGCGGTCCAGGTTGTGCACCGAGGTGATGACGGGCAGACGGCCGATGAACTCGGGGATCATCCCGAACTTCACCAGGTCCTCCGGCATGACCTCCTGGAACTGGTTGCTCGCCTCGATCTCGCGCTTCGAGCGGATGGTCGCCCCGAAGCCGATGCCCTTGGCGCCGGCGCGGGATTCGATGATCCGCTCCAGGCCGGAGAAGGCGCCGCCCACGATGAACAGCACGTTCGTCGTGTCGATCTGGATGAATTCCTGGTGCGGGTGCTTGCGGCCGCCCTGCGGCGGTACGGAAGCGGTGGTGCCTTCCAGGATCTTCAGGAGGGCCTGCTGCACGCCCTCGCCGCTCACGTCGCGCGTGATCGACGGGTTCTCGCTCTTGCGGGCGACCTTGTCGATCTCGTCGATGTAGATGATCCCGGTTTCGGCCTTCTTGACGTCGTAGTCGGCCGCCTGGATCAGCTTGAGCAGGATGTTCTCGACGTCCTCGCCGACGTACCCGGCCTCCGTGAGCGCCGTCGCGTCCGCGATGGCGAACGGAACGTTGAGCATCCGCGCGAGCGTCTGGGCCAGCAGCGTCTTGCCCGAGCCCGTGGGGCCGAGCAGGAGGATGTTGGACTTCGCGAGCTCGATCGCGTCGTCACGGCCCGTCCCGCCGCCGTTCTCGCCGGCCTGGACGCGCTTGTAGTGGTTGTACACCGCGACGGAGAGCGCCTTCTTCGCCGGCTCCTGGCCGACGACGTAGCTCTCCAGGAACTCGTAGATCTCACGGGGCTTGGGAAGTTCTTCCCAGCGAACCTCGGAGGTCTCCGCGAGTTCCTCTTCGATGATCTCGTTGCAGAGGTCGATGCACTCGTCGCAGATGTACACACCGGGTCCCGCGATGAGCTTCTTCACCTGCTTCTGGCTCTTTCCGCAGAACGAGCACTTGAGCAGGTCGCCGCCGTCACCGATGCGTGCCACGAGGTGCTTCCCCTTCGCCTGGGAGACGCCTGGTTCAGCGCTCCTGGTGCCTCATATCCGACGGTACCTTGCCGGGGGCCCCGTGCGGGGCCCCCTTGACGTGGTTCACATCGCCCAATCCGGCGAGGTGCCCGCGCCAACTGGCGGCAAGGATCAGTTCGAAGTCTTGCGGGTCGCGACGACCTGGTCGATCAGGCCGTACGCCAGCGCGTCCTGGGCCGTGAGGATCTTGTCGCGCTCGATGTCGTCGCGGATCTTCTCGATCGGCGTCGAGGAGTGCGTGGCCAGCATGTTCTCCAGCTGGTCGCGCATGCGCAGGATCTCGTTGGCCGCGATCTCCAGGTCGGAGAGCTGCTCACGGCCGGTGCCGCCCGAGGGCTGGTGGATCAGCACGCGGGCGTTCGGCAGCGCCATGCGCTTGCCGGGCGCGCCGGCGGCGAGCAGGACCGCGGCGGCGGAGGCCGCCTGGCCCATGCAGACCGTCGAGATGTCCGGCTTCACGAACTGCATCGTGTCGTAGATCGCCGTCAGCGCGGTGAAGGAGCCGCCGGGGCTGTTGATGTACAGGTAGATGTCGCGGTCCGGGTCCATCGACTCCAGGCACAGGAGCTGCGCCATGACGTCGTTGGCGGAGGCGTCGTCGATCTGCACGCCGAGGAAGATGATGCGCTCCTCGAAGAGCTTCGCGTACGGGTCGTACTCGCGGACGCCCTGCGAAGTGCGCTCGACGAAGCGCGGGATGACGTAGCGGTTGTCCACCGGTGCGCCGGTGTAGAGGCCGCTCGCGGGAGAAAGGTTGTTCATGTGCATCTGAGTGTTCACCGTCCTGGTGGCGTTCTGCGGGCTGAGGCTTGCCTGGTGCGGGCGGGCGTACGGGTCCCCGTACGGGATCCCGTACGCCGGGGCCGGGATCAGGCCCCGGTGCCGCCGCCGCCCGGAACCAGCGACGCGGCGGAGATGATCTCGTCGATGAGGCCGTAGGCCTTGGCCTCTTCCGCCGTGTACCAGCGGTCGCGGTCGCCGTCGCGGATGATCGTCTCCACGGTCTGGCCGGAGTGGTGCGCGGTGATCTCAGCCATGCGCTGCTTCGTGCGCAGCAGGTACTGGGCCTGGATCTTGATGTCCGAGGCGGTGCCGCCGATGCCGGCGGAGCCCTGGTGCATCAGGATGTCGGTGTTCGGGAGCGCGAAGCGCTTGCCCGGGGTGCCGCCGGTGAGCAGGAACTGGCCCATGGAGGCCGCCATGCCCATGCCGATGGTGACCACGTCGTTCGGGATGTACTGCATGGTGTCGTAGACGGCCATGCCGGCCGTCACCGAGCCACCGGGGCTGTTGATGTACAGGTAGATGTCCTTCTCCGGCTCGGCGGCCAGGAGCAGGAGCTGCGCAGTGATCTTGTTGGCGATGTCATCGTCGACCTGCTGGCCGAGGAAGATGATGCGCTCGCCGAGCAGCCGGTTGTAGACATGGTCGCCGAGGCCGCCACCGATGGACGGCTCACCCGCGGCGTAAGGCTTCAGATTCGTCACGTATCCACCTGCTCGTCTCCGACGGCCATGTGCCGTCTCAGCGTCTCGTTCTGGGGCGCGGACCTGCCGTGCGGACGATGTCCGCCGGCGTCGGGTACTCCCGTGCCCTCGTATTCATGGACCCTAACGCGCAGCTACGACAACGCCATCCCGCTTCCCGAACTGTTCGCTCGGAGCGCAAGGTCAGAGGCCCCTCACGGAGGGTCTCGAGGAGGGTCTCCGGGAGGGCGTCCCGCGGGAAGGCCGAAGGGCCCGGACGCGATGGCGTACGGGCCCTCCGGGCCGTGCTCAGGTGCTGCTCAGCGGGGGTGACCCCGGGTGTTACTTGGCCTCGTCGGCGGCGATGTCGCCGTCGGCCTCGACCGCGTTCTCGACGGTCTCGGCGGCCTGCTCGAGCTCGTCCTCGTCGTCGGAGAGGTCGACGACCTCACCGTTGGTGTCGGTGACCTTGGCGGCCTCGACGACGGCCGCGAGGGCCTTGCCGCGGGCGACCTCGCCGACGAGCATCGGAACCTGGCCACCCTCGACGACGGCCTGGGCGAACTGGTCGGGGGACATGCCGGAGGAGGCGGCGCGACGCATGAGGTGCTCGGTGAGCTCCTCCTGGTTCACGTTCAGCTTCTCCTTGTTGACCAGCTCGTCGAGGACGAACTGGGTCTTGATGCCCTTGATCGCCTGCTCGGCGGTCTCGGCGTCGAACTCCTCGACCGTCTTGCCCTGGATCTCCAGGTACTTCTCGATGGTGAGGCCCATCTGGCCGAGCTGGTGGTGCTCGAGGTTGTGCTTGCGGGTCTGGACCTCGTCCGCGAGGAGCTTCTCGGGGATCGGGACCTCGACGAGCTCCAGCAGCTTCTCCAGGACGCGCTCCTGGGCCTGCGTGGCCTGGTCGTACTGCTTCATGTTCTCGAGGCGCTTGCGGCTGTCGGCCTTGAGCTCGTCGAGGGTGTCGAACTCGCTCGCCATGCCGGCGAACTCGTCGTCCAGCTCCGGCAGCTCACGGGCGGAAACCTTGGTGACCTTGACGGTGACCTCGGCGTCCTTGCCCTCGGCGGAGCCGCCCTTCAGCTGGGAGGTGAAGGTGGCCTCGCCACCGGCCTCCAGGCCCTTGACGGCCTCGTCGATGCCTTCGAGAAGCTCACCAGAGCCGATGGTGTAGGAGACGTCCTGGGCGACACCGTCCTCCAGCACCTCGCCGTCGACCTTGGCCTCGAGGTCGATGGTGACGACGTCGCCGTCCTCCGCCGCGCGCTCGACGTCCTTGGTGGACGCGAAGCGGCCGCGCAGCTGCTCGACCGACTTCTCGACGTCCTCGTCCGAGACCTCGACGGCGTCCACGGTGACCTCGATGCCGGAGTAGTCCGGGATCTCGATCGCGGGACGGATGTCGACCTCGGCGGTGAAGGCGAGCAGTTCGCCGTCCTTCAGCTCCGTGATGTCGACGTCGGGCTGGCCCAGCGGGTTCAGGTCGGCCTCGTTGACGGCCTCGGTGTAGAACTTCGGGAGGGCGTCGTTGACGGCCTCCTCCAGCACCGCACCGCGGCCGAAGCGCTGGTCGATGACGCGGGCCGGGATCTTGCCCTTGCGGAAGCCCTTCACCGTGACCTGCTGGTTGATCTTCTTGTAGGCCGCGTCGAGGCTGTCCTTGAGCTCCTCGAAGGGCACCTCAACAGTGAGCCGAACCCGAGTCGGGTTCAGGGTCTCCACGGCGCTCTTCACGGTTCGGTCTCCTTGTGGCTGACTGCTGGGGGTCTCTGCTCATCGCCGCGGTCTAGCGGTTCTCAGCGGATCGGGCCCGGTACATCAGACACACGGGCACGCAGCTTGCATAGTAGCCGCAAGCGGCAATCAGCCCACAACGCGATCATCGACGCGGTCTCGTAGAGGGGGATCGCGCGATCCTCCTGCTGGTCGGGGTGGCCGGATTCGAACCGACGACCTTCCGCTCCCAAAGCGGACGCGCTACCAAGCTGCGCCACACCCCGTCGGTGCGACACGTAGGGTACATGCCCGAAGACCCTCCGCCGTGCGGAGTTTCGGCGAAAGACCCACCCGACCACCGCCGCAGCCACACGCGGGCGCGAAATGCGGTGTGCGATCCCCCGCAGGAACCCGCTAGGATGCTGTTCGTGCCGCGGTCCCCGGACCTGCGTCGCACGTGCTGCGGGTGTAGCTCAATGGTAGAGCACTAGTCTTCCAAACTAGCTACGCGGGTTCGATTCCCGTCACCCGCTCAGAGACGCAAAGGGCCAGGTCAGAGGATGCTTCCTCAGCCTGGCCCTTCGTCGTTCCCGGGGCTTCTATCAGCCCGCCGTGCCCCCTGTGTGCCCCTTCCGCTGCGGATCTTCCTTCGTGCCCTTGGCGGCCGCCTTCCGTCCCTTCTTGACGAGCCCGCTCAGCGCGTCGGCGATCAGCCGATCCCCGCCTCCTGGACGCCCTGGACGACGCGGGCCCCCACGTCCGCAGCCACGACGGCCGCCAGCTCGTCACCTCATGACCCACGACGAGGCCGTGCGCCTGGTCCAGCAACTCATGGACGGCGACATAGCCACCGAGGACGAGGGCAGCACGATCATCGAAGCCCTGGAACTGGGCCTACGGTGCCCGCACGTCAGCGACTACATCCTCTACCCGGGCCCCGGACAGCAGCCTTCCGCCGAACAGGTCATCGAACGAGCCTTGGCCTACCGTCCGATCGCTCTCTGATCCCGAGGCTATGCGGTAAGAGTTTCCCTACTTCATCAAGGGCGCTTCCGCCGCCAAGGCGGCGTCGCGCGCCCGTCGCCCCGGGCCTGCGCTCCTGTCTACGCCCCGCTCCAGCCCGGGACGCCGGCCGCGCGCCAATGACTAAGGACTTGATGGGCTGGGTGAGCCCGGCCTGATCGGTGGGCTGCCCGTCAGGACTGATGCCTCCGGCGGGGGCGCTCTGACTCTGGGATGGCGAAGCGCCGTACGCGGCTGCCGGTGCGTTGTGGTGAGCGTTGGGGGCTCCCATCCCGCCTGCCATCGACCCAGGCAAGCCGAGCAGACACGGGCCCTGGCGTCCAGGTCGTTCGTACAGTGGCGCGCTCCACCTGGACGCCAGGGCCCGCGCCCGCTCCACATACGTGTGGGTCGACGGCAGACGGGATGGGAGCCAGGCTGAGTGGAGGCTGCAGGCGGGGCGAGACACCCGTTGCAGGGAAAGTCCTGTCTTCACGCCACGCGCTGTTCCCAACAGGCGTGTTCGGCTACATGATGAGCAGTTGTGAATGAGTTGGCGATTGCACTCGTGGCAGCCGTATTCGGCCTAGCTGGCACCATGGTGGGGGCCGTTCTTTCAGCTCGAGCGGCGCGAGCCGGCGCCGACACGAACGCTGAGACCGTGAAACAGCAGGTCCAAGACCAAGCTGCGGCCGAACACTCCCATTGGTTGCGGCAGCAACGTCTAGAGGCCTACGAAGGCTTTCTAGAAGCCTGGGATGAGTGCCTGCGTCTCACGCATCACCCTAGCGATCTCCACGATCCGGGCCCATCAAGCTTCGATGCACTAAGGATGGCGGCAGGCCGTATGGCGGAGCGTGCAAGGCGCATCGCCTTGCTGGGACCCCTGGAGGTGACTCAGGCGGCTGAGAACCTCACTGAGACAATTCAGCAGGACGTCGATGCCACTGCAGAGTTCGTTCGGACGGCAGACGCGGGGCTCGCAAGCATCAGCGCCCAACCCGACCGCGCCAGTTCCCTTGAAGCAGCCACACAAGACCTTGAAGAACGCACCGGACAACTACAGGAGATCTGGACCAATGGCGTCGATCCAGAAGGAGACATCGATAGTCAACGTCTCATGGCAGAGGTAATGGAAAGCTCCGAGCGCATACAAGCGACCTCCAGCGAAGCGGTCGGGGAACTGCGATCAAACGTCGATCTGCTGTCCACAATCACGGACCAGGCAGCCGCGATGGTTGAGCTACTCACACGCAACCAGGCAGCACGCGAACGCAGCCGCGCGCAGTTCACGAGTGCGGCAGGCCGAGCACTCGGTAGCTCGCCTTTGCCTCAGGCATCGGACCCTAGGCCACCCACATTGAGTGTCTAGCCGAGTGACAAAGGTGGCGCACACTCGCGGACTGCCCCGAACGATCGCAAACCGTCATCGCAGGTGAGCGGCCCGATTCAGGCAGGCTTCAATCGTTCGCCTATTGCTTCAGAACGAAGAGGTCGCGGGTTCAAATCCCGCCACCCGGACGCTGTAGTATGAGGTCAGAGCCGGTTACCTTCAGGGGTAACCGGCCTTGCTTCGTTGTGCCGTGGCTGAGCGGGTGCCCGGTCGAGGTACGACGAGACTCGATTTCCCGTAACCCCCACATGCCTGTCGGTTGGTTTGGCTAGGGTCTGATCATGGACAAATTCGCCGCCGTCTTCATCGACTGGGTCGAGCGCTTCGGGCTGGAGAGTGCGCGTCAGCAGTTCGGCGGAATGTGCACCAGCGAGCAGATTGACGGATGGGTCTCGGAGTACGAGCGCCTTGTCGAGGGCGTCAAGATCGGCTACCCGCCGAAGATGCTCTCGGCCCCCGGGCTCAAGCCCTGGTACCCGGGGCCCATGCCACACCACAAGCGCTGGCCGGCCTTCCGTGACTCGCTGGACCGCCTGACTCCGGATGCGGTGGAGAAGCTGGACCAGTCGACGTCGAAGATCCTCGCTCACACCCACGGGCCCGACACGCCGAAATACCTAACCAAGGGTCTCGTCGTCGGCTACGTCCAGTCGGGAAAGACCACCAGCTTCACCGGCGTCGCGGCGAAGGCGGCCGACGTCGGCTACAAACTGGTCATCGTACTGTCGGGCATCCACAACGGTCTCCGTCGACAGACGCAGGACCGGCTTCAGGCCCAGCTCATCGACACTGCGGGCGACGGAGCCTGGTTCCCCCTGACCAACAGCACCAAGGACTTCCACACGCCCACGGCGACCTTCGCCGCGCACCAAGGGGGCGACCGCACGATCCTGATCGTGGCGAAGAAGCAGAAGGACGTCCTCACTAGGCTCCTGAGCTGGCTGACCTCTGCGGCGCTGGTCAATGTCCCGGCCCTGATCATCGACGACGAGGCCGACCAGGCGAGTGTCTCGACGCCGAGGATCAACCCTCAAATACGGGCCCTGCTCAAGTTGTTCCCGCGCTGCAGCTACATCGGCTACACGGCGACCCCGTTCGCCAACGTCCTCATCGACCCGGCTGTCCCGGACGAGCTGTATCCGGAGACGTTCATCCTCAATCTTCCCGAACCGGAGGGGTATTTCGGCGCGGAGAAGATCTTCGGGCGGCACGCCGTCGAGGGCGAGTACGCCGGTCCCCAGCTGGACGGCTACGACATGGTGCGCATCGTGCCGGACAAAACCGTTGCGCAGATCCGGCCCGTGGGCCGCGGGTCGGAGAACGGTTTCGTACCGACAATCACCGACGAGCTGGCTGCATCGCTCGCCTACTTCGTCCTCGCGACCGCGGCACGACGACACCGCGGCGACGACAGCCACTCCACCATGCTCGTTCACACCGGTATGAAGACGGTCATCCACAACGCCTACCGGGCTCCTCTGAACCGTTTCCTCAAGAACCTCGGCGCCGCGGTCGTCCGGCAGGACCAGGACACGCTCTCCCGGCTGCGGCTGCTGTGGGACGAGGAGACCGGGCGGGTTCCGGCCTCGCTGTTCGCCGGCCTGGGCCCCGTCTCCTTCGACGAACTGATGGTGCACCTCCCCTCGGTCCTCACCGAGGTGAAGGTGGTCGTCGACAACTTCCGCAGCCGCGACCGGCTGGACTACCGGGGCACGAAACCGGTGGTTGCGGTCGCGGTCGGCGGCAATACACTCTCCCGTGGCCTCACCCTGGAAGGTCTGGTCGTGAGCTTCTTCGTCCGCTCGGCCAACACGTACGACACCCTGCTCCAGATGGGCCGCTGGTTCGGCTTCCGGGACGGCTACGAGGACCTTCCACGGATCTGGATGACCTCCGGTCTCAAGGCGGACTTCCGACACCTGGCAACCGTCGAGGCGGAGATCCGTCTCGACATCGGCCGTTACGAGGAGCAGAACCTCTCGCCGCGCGAGGTGGGAGTGCGGATCAGGACCCACCCCGTACTCAATATCACCGCGAAGATGGGCGCTGCACGCATTTCCTATGCCTCGTACGGTGGCCGACGGGTACAGACCCGGTATTTCCGCGAGAACGACCGCGATTGGCTCCGCACCAACCTCGAGGCAGCAGCCGGGCTGGTGACCGCAGCCGTCGACGAGGGCGTCAAGGTCGACGACCGAGGGGACGGCACGGTGATCCTTCGCGACGTAGATGTCGCCGAGGTCCTCACGTTCCTCGACACCTACAAGGTTCACGAGGAGTCGCCCGATCTGGACCCGCGCCTCGTGACCGCGTACATCGGCAAGGAGAACCGGCGCTCCAGCCCCTCGCTGCTGACGTGGAACGTCGCGCTGATGGGAGCACCTCCCGGCGACGACACCCACGTCGTCGACTTCGGCGGCGGGATCCGGCTCGGCACGGTGAACCGCTCCCTCATCAAGGACACGGGCGGCGACAGGGCCGACATCAAGACGCTCATGTCCAAGGACCACCGGGTCGTGGACATGGACATCAGCGCGTCGGCGGCACGCGGAAAGTCCGAAGGCGCACTGGTGGACCTGCGCAACGCGAGCGTTGAACACGCCACGACAGGACTGCTCCTGCTGTATCCCATCGCACGGGATTCCGAGCCCGAGCCGGCCAACGCCGACTCGCGCGTGCCGTTCAACGCCGCCGACCACGTGATCGGCATGGCGCTGGTCTTCCCCGGCAACGCGGACGACAAGGTGAGCAACAAGTACGTGCAGGTGGACACCAGTGGCGTGGACACCTCCGAATACGACGAGGAGAACAACGCCCTCGACGACCCGGACCCGGAGACGCCATGACGACGAGCACCCACGCCTGGCAGTATCGACTTCGGACACACTGGGCCGTACTGAGAACACGCCGCGATCCCGCGGGCATGGCCACCAGCGCCCTGGGCATCACCGTCGGAAACGGCGCCCAGATCCTGGTCGGTGTCGACTCGGGCGGAGATCACCACCTACTCGTGCCCATCGACGACAACGTGATTTCCGAGGACTCGCAGGCCGCGTACATCACCATTCGGCGCCGTGAACTCCGCATCCACGGCACGACCCGGGCCTACGCCGACGTCACCTGTCACCGTGCCGACCTGGCCGAGCTGTTCGACGACGTACTCGCCGCCATGATCGACCAACTCGAGTCCAACACGGGCGAGCGGCCCGATGCCGTGTGCAAGCGAGTCCTGAACGAGTGGCGGGAACTCCTTCGCCGTCGCCACGGGCTGCTCGGCGAGGAGGCTTTGCGGGGTCTGTTCGGAGAGCTCGTCGTCCTCGAGAAGATCCTGGACTCGGCCCGCGCGCACACCCTTTCGGTGTGGTGCGGGCCGAACCGGGATCCCCACGACTTTCGCCTGTCGGGCGGCGACCTGGAAGTCAAAACCCTGGGTATGACCGGGTCGACGGTCCGGATCCATGGTGTCGGGCAACTCCAACCACCCGTGAACGGCGACCTGCACCTCGTCGTGGTCCGGCTCTCCTCCGACCCCGACGGCCTCAGCCTGCCCGACCTCGTGGACCGGATCACACCGAAGACCGATGGTCGCCGGGCGTTCGACGACGCCCTTGCCCGAGCCGGCTACGTCGGGATCGATGCCGAGCACTACCGTGACCGCCGTTTCGTGGTCCCGCAGATCGTCGCCCTGCCGGTCACCGACGGCTTTCCACGGGTGGTGCCCTCGTCGCTGGTCGCGGCGCTGCCGGTCGAGATCAGCGCCCTCTCATACACGTTGGATCTGTCGTTGTTGCTGGCCACGTCACTCACCGGACCCGAGGTCGCGGTGCTGTTCGAGAACGGGACCCTGTCGTGAGGCCGCAGCCCCGTTGGTGGTCCGAGCCGGTCGCCGCGACGGGGTCGGCCAAGGCCGACGGAGTGCGCAAGCAGCTCGGGACCCCTCGGATGGATCCCCTGACGGTCCTGGTTCGCGAGAGCGCCCAGAACAGCTGGGACGCTGCTGTCCCCAACGGGGGCGTCGTCCGGTACGGCATCGACCTGTCGCGGCCGGGACCCGAGCAGCTGTTGCGCTGGCGGTCCCTGTTGTGCCCGGAACCGGAAGGCACCGACCTCGGTGTCGACGCGCTCTTCGGTTCGGGCCACCCCGTCATGGCAGTGATCAGTGACCGCGGCACCCAGGGACTGGGCGGTCCGCTGCGAGCCGACGTGGCCCTCGCGCCGGGAGCCGATTTCGTCAACCTCCTGCGCAACATCGGTGAGCCCCGCGATCGACCAGTCACTGGCGGCACCTACGGATTCGGCAAGGGCGTCCTGTTCACGAGCAGTGGCATAGGAACCATTCTGGTCCGCACCCGGTGCCGGTGGGAGGACGGTCTGCAGACCCGGCTGATCGCCGCCACGCTGGGAACCAGGTTCCAGCGTGACGGACGCGCCTACACCGGCCGGCATTGGTGGGGCGAGGTCCTCGATGGGGTCCCCGACCCGTTGCTGGACGCCGAAGCCGACGGCGTGGCCGACTTCCTCGGTCTGCCGCCGATGCACCCGGGCGAGACGGGCACCGACATCGTCATCGTCGGTGCCGCTCTCGGATCGATCGTCGGGGACGGTGACGATGACGAGGAGCGGCCCCGTACCGTCCGACAGGCCGCCGAACACCTCGCCTCGGCCATGATGTGGCACTTGTGGCCGCTCATGCTGACCGACGACACCGGGGTGGCACGCCTTCAGTGCCGGGTCACCGCCGATGGCGTGGACGTCCCCGTGCCCGATCCCGTGGACGAGCCGTGCATCAGGCCCTTCGTCGACGCCTACCGTGCACTGGACACCGCGCCGACCATCGTCCGGCGCAGACGCCCCGCGACCGTATTGGGCCGCCTTGCCATCCGTCCCGGCATCGCCCCCATCCACCTGACCACCGCATCCCTGGCCGCTCCGTTCACGGGTCCGGCCCACCACTGCGCCCGGATGCGTGGGCCTCGGTTGATCGTCGACTACCTCGAGGGCGCCCGGCCGGCGAACGACGCGGTGCAGTACGGCGCAGTGTTCCTCGCCGACCCCGAGCACGACCGGGTCTTCGCCGACGCGGAGCCTCCGACCCACGACGCCTGGGTGCCCGACAAGCTCGTCGGCGAGGCACGAAGCATCGTCCGCCGAGCCGAGGCGGAACTCCGCACCGAGCTCACGGCCTACGTCGACCGACACGGCGACACCACGCTCGGCGGCGGAAGCCAGCCACCGCTCGGCGCGCTCTCCCATCGCTTGGCCGGACTGATTCCCACTGCGAGCGGCCCCGGCGCCGACGGGGGAACGGGGGTGCCCCGACCGAGTGGCTCCGGCGGTCCCGCAGCGGCGTGGATCACCCGCGCGCCCCGCATGGTCCGTCTGGACGGCGTGGCGCGCATCGTCACTCACTTCCAGGTACGCGCCGCCTCACGGCCGGTGACGGTACGAGTCGTCACGTCCGTCGCCCTAGACGTCGGCAGCGAGAGCACTCCGCCGGTCGGCGCCGCCGTCCCGGCAGTGTTGGAACTGCGTGACGAGGACGGCCGAACGGTTCCCGGCGACACCGTCACGGTGGGTCCGGGGGACGGTCGGGCCTGGACCGCGATCATCCGCCCCGCCGGCGGAACAGCGGCCAGGGTTCGGCTGTTCCACACCGAGGAGGGTGACGAGTGAGCCGGGCAGTTCCTCCCTTCCTGATACCCGAAGCAGATGTGATCACCGCTCGTCCGTGGCTGCTCCACCAGGACAACGGGACGGTCGCGTTGCCGCCGTTCCTCCCCGACTGGGACTACAACACCGATCTACACCTGACGCGCGAAGTCTGTGTCGACACGGCCCGTGCCCGACGGGACGCCTCACTGCCCGCCGACGCGCCGCTGCTCCTCGTCGTGGAATGGACAGCAGTCGCGGCACAGACCTCCGACCGCGCCTGCCGCCTTCCGGTGCCCCACGGCGGTGGGGTCACGCTTGCCGTGGACATCCGCGGGGCGCTCCTCGGCGGTGCGCTGATCCTCACCACCCGCCTCGTTCTCGGCCAGGACGTCCCGACCTCCGATCCCTTCCTCGCCCAACGCGCGGGCGACGTCCTGTACGAGGACGTCTCCCGGACCGAGTTGCAGGGTTCGGCGGGCAGGCTGCCCACCTACGTCGTGGACTTCGCGGAGGCCGGGTTCGACCCCGACGCGCGCTGGCACGTCGAACTGCCCACGAGCCTGACCGAACCGGCGGCGGCCGCCGTACGGCTCTACCTGAACGGCACCGACAAGGAGGTCGTCAACGCCGCGAAGAAGGCCGCCACACCGACACCCATACAACAGCGGATCCTCGCGTGGATGGAGACGGACCTGGCCGGCCACCTGGTCGAGTCGGCACTGCGATCCGAGTGGCGCGAGACACTCCACGACTACTCCGACGAGGTCGACAGCATCGGCGCAAGCTTCGCCATTCTGCTGACCACCCTGTTCCCCCACGAATCCCCGGCCGCGCTCGCAGCGATGCGTGACAGCGACCCCGGCCGATTCCGCTCCCGCCTCCAGGGTGCGCTGAGACGGATGCGAGCACACCGCGATGACCACGCTGTACCCCCGGCTGTCTGATGTCGAGGGCCGGATGCGGCTCGACCTGATCCGGACCCTGGACGTTCACGCGCTTGCCGGCGAATCGCGCCTGGACCACCCGAAGGTCTACGCGCCGACGGGCGGAATACCCGCCAGCCGCGCACACCTGGAGGACGTTGCCGCCGCGATCCGGCGGTGCGCCAAGGGCTTCGGCTACCCCGACGGCATCGGATCCACCACACGCGGCTTCGACCGGGCCCTCGCCGCAGTCGTGTTCGAGGACACGGACATGGCCCCTGCCGAGGCCGCCGCACCCGAGGTATGGACGTACATGGCGACCCTGCTGGTCCCCGACGTCGTCATGTGGCGCTGGCAGCCGAAAAACAACGACGAACGATGGATCGGCCGAGGCCTCGTCAGGCACACCTTCGGCCGTCTGTGGTGGCAGGCCTACGCGCTCGGCGTCCCTGACGGTGACGGACGTGACTACGCGCTGCTGGACACCCTGTCCGAGACGGACCTCAACCAGATCTTCGAACGTCGCAGCATTGGAGGGACACCGCCGCTGGCACGTGCCCTCGTGTCGGCACTCGCCGACGCACGTGTCGCCGGGTCGGGGGTTCCACGCCGCGAGGTCGTTCGTGACGTGACCAAACGGGTCTGTCGACTCGTCCCGTTCACTTCGTTCCTCAGCCTCGACGAACCACAGATCCGGGGGCGCATGCACGACGTCGTCACCGAGTCCTTGGAGGCCCTGACTCCGAAGGGCTGACGCCCCCGGCAGGGGCCCGCCGTCGGCGCTCGGAGTCGTCCCTCAGACTGGACCCGTGGATGACCAGAAGCACGAGGATGCATACGACCGCTGGCGAGCTGCGTTGCACGCACTGGTTTCGGATGCGCACGGCCTCGAAGGTTGGCAGGACCAACGGTTTCGTTTCGCCCACGGGCTCGGGAGGTTGCTAACCGAGTCCCCACCGGGCCTGACAGCCGTCACGGGTCCGGCCCTGTACGGCGTCTTCACCTCGGGGGTTGGCCTCTGTTATGTGGGTCAAACGCTGGAGGCACAGCGCCGGTTGAGGGATCTCCCCGTGGGAGAGAGTCACCACCTGGCCAACACCCTGCCTCCCGAGGTCTGGGAGCGGGTTGTCGTGGTGCGCTGGCCGGAGCTCGTCGCCAGGGCCCCTGCCGCCGACCGTGCGGCCGTGGCCCAGCTGGGTCCGGCCGTGTGCGGGCTTGTCCTGGAGCACCGGCTCCAACTGGCCACGTCACCACCGCTCAACAGCCGGCGCAGGCAGGCCGACGGGGCTTGGCGCCTGCGGAACCAGGCGGCGAGCCGATCGCGGGGGGCTGTCCACGCCGACGCCTTGACCGGTCTGTGGCAGGTCACGTGGGAGGTGTGGCAGGAGCTGGCCGCCACCGCGGCCCCTGAGGAAAGCCCTGTCGGTCCCCTCACCGACGTGGCCCGGGTGGTCTTTCCGGCCGTTCTGTCCCGTTACCCCACCGTTGGATAGGAGCGTCCGCGCTCGCTCTGCGGGGCGACCCACAGGGCCGGCCGGGTGGGGGCAGGTCTTTGGCGGGTAAGAGCGCGAACCGGGGTCCGGGGCCGTCACCTCGGAGCTCCAGGCCACCCTGTTCGTGCTGGACAGACGCCCGGTACGGGGCTGAGCCCGCCTGACCAGATGCGACCTCAGCCAGCCCGATCTGGGGAACATGGACCGGGCGAACACCTGGCTCCCGGAGCCGATCTGACCGACTCGATCCTCACGAAGGCCGTGTTCAGCGGGGCCAATCTGCGCGGGGCGGGCCTCGACCGCGCCGCGATCTCCGGTGTCCGGCTGTGGGGGGGGACCTGCGCGGCACCGACCAGCGCAGGGCCGAGGGGTACTACAAGGGTGGACATCGGTGTGTAGCGCAGCTTGACAGCGTGCTTCGTTCGGGACGAAGTGGTGGTGGGTTCAATCACGCCACCCCGAGTCGTAGGATCAGGTCAAGGGCTTGATCTGCATCGCAGGTCAGGCCCTCCCTGTGACTCTGTAGGCGGCTCTCCGGAGCCGATCGTGTGGTCGCCCACGCAGCGGCGTCCCGTGCCTGACGGCTGTCGCTGACGGCAACGTGGGCGTACATCAACGGGTCCGTGCTGACTGAGCAGGCCTTCCGCTGTAGCGGGAGCCGACTGGTTGCCTGGCCCCATGCGTAGCTGGGCGAACTTACAAAGCAGCTGCCGTCGAACACGGTTTGCCAGTGAGGCCCCCAGCAATCCGCAGGGGCCTCACTGGCGTCAAAGTGTGTCCACTAGCCAAAGGCTCCTGGCCGGCAAGGAGCTTCGATGCCCTCCTGACGCGTGGGGGGTGGTGGTATCGCCAGGCGGTGGCCGCGGCTTGTGGCTACGCGGAGCGTGTCCCTCAGGGTTCCAGTCAGGTCGGCTGCCAGGAGCCGGAGTTCGTCTGAATCCGCCTTCTCGTCTGCGAGGACTTCAAGGGCATGGTCTAGGAGCTCGGAGGCCAAGCCGAGTTGCACTGCCTCGGTGTTGTCAGCGAGGCGGGACAGGCAGCCGGCGTTGCCGTCGGCGCTCAGGAAGCAGGGTTTACCGTCGGGGCCCGACCATGGCAAGAGTCGCAGCTCGTTGTGGGGTGTCATCGTTCCCCCCTCCTGGCTTCGGCCGTGTGGCGAGTGGTGAAGACGGCATCGGCGCGGTCGCCGGGGAGTGCCAGGAGGGCCGCCTCGACCGGTGGTGTCAGTCGCCACGCGTGTGATCGAGAGGATGGCCAGGGTCGAGCTGATGCGAAGGGTCGTCGCTTCGGCCGGAGTTGGGAGGCGGGTGCTTACCGTTTCCCGGACCATGGACAGTCGTGGGCGCTGGTCTGGTACTCGTGCGGTTAGGAGTCCTTCCGGGACGTTGGCCGGCGCCAGGTCTCGGGGGGCGTAGATGCAAGCCAGGCTGTGCGGTGTCTTCCCCTCGTGGCTGTGAGGCAGAGGAACTCCGTCAGGGGGCTGCGGGGCGAGACCTTGAGGAGGGCGCTCAGATGGCCGTGCGCTCGGAGATTGGTGGCGCGGACCGTGGTGTGGAGCGCCTCCTCGGTCGGGGCCGGTGCGCTCGGCGTGTGTCCGCCGCCGATGTGTGTGGTCTTGCGGAGTGGGTGGCGGACGAAGTTGCCGCTGCCGTGGATCTTCTCTACTAGGCCTTCGGCTTGGAGGAGGGCGAGGGCGTTCCGGAGGGTGGGGGTGCTGACTGCGTAATGGGCGGCCAGGCGGGCTTCTGAGGGGAGGCGTTCACCGGCCTTCAAGTGGCCCTTCGAGATCTGGGCCCGGAGGTCGTCGGCGATGGCGTGGCGTCGGGACGGTGCGGGTTGGGTCACCAGTTCCTCCGCATTCGGAGGGCGACGAGGCGGGTTCGGGCGTGCATGGTCAGGAGTTCGCCCGACTCGAAGCAGAGTCGTTTCGCGCTGGCGGGGAGCTGGATCAAGTCGATGACGCGGCATGGCTGGCCGCCGATCTGGATTACGTCGCCGCGTTGGACGGTGGTTGAAGTGATCTCCACGTTCGTGGCAAGGGCTCCGCTTGGGGTCCATCCGTTCACTGGGCCACCTGCCGCGGTTCGGGACGGTCGTTGGGGGTGTGGCAGGGGCAGTCGCAGGCCTCGTAGATCACGGGGACGCCTACCGGAGCCGTGGCGGGGGACGACTGTGCGCACTCGTGGTGAGTGCCGATCGGGCACGGGCTCGATCGGTAGGGGGTGGGGTCCGTGGCGGGCGGTAATGCCGGCCGGAGGGGGCGCCCCCTGGTGCGGGCGGTGGTGGGGACCATACGGTTCAACATGCTGATCAGCTCCTACTGCTGTCGGCCAGGTCCCCGGACGTCGCCCGCCGCGGGGACCGCTTTGCGTACGGCGGCCCATAGGGTGCTGCCGGTCAAGCTGCTGGCTAGGAGCCCGAATCTGTCGGCCTCCGCCACCACTTCCAGGACCGCCCGCCATGCGGAGGCGGCCAGCGTTTCGGCACCTCCGCTTCGATCGACGTGTAGTGGGCGCGCTCCTCCACTCGCGTGGTCAGGCCCAGGGCGGACAGTCGGGCGGCGATGCTCTCGGCTCTTGATTCCGAAGCGGGCACCGAGGGCCTCCGTCGCCGAGTGAACACGTTGAGTGAATCTAGTTAACTAGATTAGAGCTAGTGGACTAGATTTTCTACATGCCTGAGCAGCCGCCTTATCTCCGTATCGCCGACGTACTGCGGCAGCGGATCGCGGAGCATGACTGGAACGTTGGGGACCGGCTCCCCTCGCGGACGCAGATCGCCGAGGAGTGTGGTGTCGGCGAGAACGTCGTTCGTCGCGCGCAGGAGCTCTTGATCTCCCAGGGTGTGCTGGAGGGGCGAGCGGGCTCGGGTACGTACGTCGCGGAGCCACGGCAGCGGGTGCGGGTTGTTCGGTCGTCCGCTCGTGAGCAGCCCGGCGGTTCTCCCTTCCGTGCGGACATGCAGGCCTTGGGCAGGCAGGGGAACTGGGAGAGTCGGACCGAGGCGAAGGTTCCCGCGCCGGTCGAGATCGCCGCGCGTCTCGGGATCTCGGTTGGGGAGCTGTGCGTGCGCACGGTGTACGAGTTCCTTGCCGATGGCAAGCCGGTGCAGTTGTCGACGAGTTGGGAGCCGTACGAGCTCACCGCCGGCACACTCGTGATCCTGCCCGAGGGTGGGCCGCATGCCGGTGCTGGCGTCGTGAACCGGATGGCCGTCATTGGGATCACGGTCAGCCATGCCGTGGAGCAGCCGGAGCCGCGGCAGGCGACCGCCGAGGAGGCATCGCTTCTCGGGATTCAGAAGGCTGCCCTGGTGACCCATATCCGGCGGACCTACTACAGCGACCAGGGGCGCCCCGTGGAGACAGCCGACATCGTCATTCCCGTCGCACTGTGCGAGGTCGTGTACGAGATTCCGATCAGGAGCTAAGGGCTGCCAGGTGGAGGGTCGGCGTCTGGGTCCAGCCCCAGGAGTCAGACCCGGACGGCATGATGTCCTCCGTGACGAACAGCGCAGACCTGCATCCTGACCGGATACCGGGGTACGACGGCGGCCCCCTCACGCACGAGGCCGGGTTCCTGGACGAGCCGTTGTTCTGGCTTGGACACCTCGGCTCGTGCGTCCATTCCGAGGGAGCCGCGGAGCTGCTCTTCGGCGCTGACTACGACGCGGCAGGCGAGTTCCAACGGCGGTTGTGGGAGCAGGCCAAGTGGCCGACGTTCACCATCCCCCTTGCCGGTGATCACCGTCTCCACGTCGTCTATCGCACCCTCACGGGCGAGGCCGGCACCGACTATCTCCTCCACCACCCCGACTGGGAGGAGGCCGAACACCTGGCCCAGGACGACGGGCATTTCATGGGGCCGGGCCTGTCCTGGCCCGAGCTGGTGGCTGCCGCGGACAACGCACTGCCCGGCGGGAGTACCACCGACCCGCATGCTCGGCTGCTACTCCTGCTTCCCGCGTTGGGTGACGACGAACTACCCGACGATGCTGTGGACCGCCTAGCGGCCGCGCTGCGCGCTTGTACGGGCGTGGAGGACCCCGAGGCACTCGGAACCATCCTGCTAGACGCTCAGGGGGCGCCAGGCCCCGCGCGCTGGACAACAGACGGCCGCGGTTGCGCCGTCAACGACGGCGAGTACTCCTCTCGCAACCCCGCCAACCACTTTGCCCTGCCAGCCGATCGGCTGTCCCGAGTGGCCGGCGCGCTCGCCCCTTGACCCGTGTACGCCCTCCCGACATGGTGTCCCGGCGCGTGTCTCCCGTATGCCCGACCGGCGGGGACCCTTGGGGGCACAGTGGGAACAGCGGCGAGAGGGCAGGAAACCGGCTAGTCGGCGTCTCGGCTGGTCAGGCCAGGGGCGGGTACGCGATCTTCTTCAGCAGCATTCCGCGCACCTGGTGAAGGCGAGAGAGGGCAACCCACTGTGGGCGCGGAGCGCAAGGCTCGGATAGCCGACCTGGCCGTGACGGCGCAGCCTGTCTGGGACGAGAGCCGGAACGGTGGGGTTCTACAGGCTTTCCTGAAGGAGATCGGCTGTCACGGCGTGGACGCGGTCATGGTGACCAGGCAGGTGGTCGGGTGCAGCCTCGCCGAGGCTCAGACGATCTTCATCACCGCCCCTGCCGGGCCGCAGAGCTCGCCTTCCACAACTCCTTCATGGAAGGCCTTGAGAGGTCTCAGGACGACGTCTAGCCCCGCCGCTCCACGCTCCCCCCTGGGGTAGGTGCCCGTCGGGCCGCCAGGCGCCCGCTGAGGCCGCCAGCCACACTGTCGGCTTCCGTGAGGAACAGTGTCTCGCCGACCCCACGGAGAGTGGCAAACCTTAGATCTCCGGGCTACTCGCGCCTTAGGGTCCCGGTGGGAGGTCAAATGGCAGGCAAGAACGACTGGCGGAACCACCCGCGTTGGATCCTGGTGATCTTGGCACCAGTGCTGATCTTCTTGATTACAGAGGAAGACCCCGTCATGCGCGGCTTCCTGGCCGTAGGAATCCTCATGTGGGCGGTTCGCTACGGCCGCGAGTCGGAGAAGTGGCGGGCAGACAGAAGCCAGGCACAGTCAGCAACGCAGCCACCGCCACAGCGGACCGAGGGCTATCTGTAGCGGAGCGGCCCTCGCGCCGGGCTTCGGAGCCGTGTCTCCTGCGTGTCTGAAGGCGGAGTGATGCGCGGGGAGTCGCGGGGAACGACGGTGTGGGGGCTGGGAAGTTGCTGGTCAGTCCCTTGGCCGGTCAGCCCAGGGGCGGGTACGCGATCTTCCAAACTAGCTACGCGGGTTCGATTCCCGTCACCCGCTCAGAGACGCAAAGGGCCAGGTCAGAGGACGTTTCCTCGACCTGGCCCTTCGTCGTTCCCGGGGCCGTGATCAGCTCCGCGTGCCCCCCGTTGACGCGGCCGGCGCGTTGCCCGGATACCGAAGGGGTGGGAACTGCAGTCCGTTGCTCCCCCTCTTCCCGAACCGCCCTGGGCCAGGGCCGGTTGAAGTTGGCATCGCGGTCAGTCGCGCCGTGGAGCAGCCGAAGCCTCTCGGCGGGCGGCCGCCGGGGAGGCGGACGTACTACAGCGATTCATGGAGAGCCTTGAGCGGTCTCGGACCGACCTGGCCCTTCGTCGCCGCCGGGGGACGCGCCCCTCTTGCCGGGCTCGCGCTTCCCGCTGAGATCAATGAGCATCGCCCGCACGCCGACGGCGAACGAACTGGGTCGGCTTCTGCGAATTCGAAGAATAGGGTCGCGCGTCAGCACACGCCGCCTGGTTGAGGTTAGGCGTTATTGTAGTAGGAATAGCACGTGTAGGCCTGGCCGATGGTGTCCGACCTAGCGTTGGAAGTCAGCCCCGCCCTCACCCAGCCGCTCGCATAGTCGATGTTCACGACCCGCACCGAAGACATGTGCTGGACATTCGCCATGTAATTCGAATAGCACTGCTTCTTGGAGCCCGAAAACTCCCATCCGTAGCACCACTGGCCGTGAGAGACCTGCTGACAGCTGCCTCCCAGCGGCCGGACAGAGACTCCCGCCTTGGGGATTTCAATCTTCACCACACCCCACTCGGAGGGGTTGCCCAGCTCCGCCGGCGGCTTCACGCCGTCTCCACGCTTGTGCATGACGGGCTGCCCGGCCTTGAGAGTGGTGAGGTCGACAACGCGGGCGCTGCCGCTAGCGGTGCCCGCCCGAGAGCCGTCTGCAGCTGCTGGCGCGACAGAGCTAATGGCCGCGAGTGCCACGCTCACGAAACCCAAGGTTATCGCTCGACCGAATTTCCTCATGAAAAAACTTCCCCCTTTTCGACTCCCATGTGGAGTTCTCAAAAGGGATTTTCCATGAAGAAATTATGACGGTCAATCCAGTTAAACACCGACGAAGGGTCATTTGGCCGATTTGCGCGCCCGCTTCAGTGCAGATTGTCCGCGTTTACGCGCATCGCCAGCGACCCTTATCGCCCGACTTGCGGCCTGTCCGACTATCGGACAGATGGCTTGATTCCCTCAATGCGGGGGGAAGCGCTTGAACAGCGAGAACGCCGGACGGCCCTGCTCGGCGTGACTGATGTGCCGCGCATGTGCCGGGGCCGTCGAAGGCGGGTCGCGAGGGGTCCCCCCTCACGCCTCGCCCTCGACGTGAAGCCGGACCCGGATCAGAGCTTGATGCCCGCGATGGTGTCCGCGAGGGAGTTCAGGAAGCGGTTGACGTCCGGGGCGATGGAGCTGGACGCGAGGAAGAAGCCGAAGAGGACCGCGACGATCGCGGGGCCGGCCTTGAGGTGGCCTCCGCGGACGAGCACCACCAGGATGATCGCCAACAGAACCACTACTGACAGCGAAATGGCCACTTCTGATCACACCTTCGGTCGTCCCCTGGTCGGCCCGGGGCGCGGCCGTGCGCACCCCCACATGGTCCATCCTCCCACCAACGCGCCCCGGCTATCCGTCTCGTGACGAAGAGACAGTGATGCTTTTGCGTCAGGGGGCGCTGAGGCCGAGAAGGGAGCGGACATAGGCGTACTTCCCGGACAGCCTGTCGCGGGTGGGGGCGTCGAGGACCGCGAGGCGGGCGGGGTCCGCGTTGTGGGCCAGGTCGGCTTCCTTGACCAGGAGGGCGCCGGGGGTGGCGAGGATGCGGGCCGTGTACGCCTCGACCGGTTCGCCGGGGCGTTTGGTGACGGCCAGGACCATGTCCTTCACGGACTGCGGGAGTCCAGCCGAGTCCAGCCAGGCCGGGGTGAGGGCTTCGTCCTCGATCGCGTCGTGGAGCCAGGCCGCCGCCTGCTGTTCGGCGGTGCCGCCGCGGGCGCGGACGCCCTCGGCGACGGCGGCCAGGTGTTCGGCGTACGGGCGGCCGGCCTTGTCGGTCTGGCCCTCGTGCGCGGCGCGGGCGAGGGCCTCCACCTCGATGAGGGTGAGCGGGTCGCTGGTCATCCGAGCTCCTTCGCCGCCGTGTGGAGGGCCTGCGCGGCCCGGCGTACGTCTGCTTGTGTGGTGCGCCAGTTGGAGAACGCGGCGCGCAGGGCGGGGGTTCCCCCGTACGTCGTGGGGGTGACGAACACCTCCGGTCCCGCCGCTTCGCGCAGGGTTGTCAGGCGGGCCGGGGTGGGGGTGTTGGTGAGGGTGAAGCAGACCACGTTCAGGCGGACCGGGGCCAGGACGGTGAAGTACGGGTCCGCGGTGAGGGATTCGCCGAGGGCGCGGGCGCAGGCGATGTCCCGTTCCACGATCTCGCGGTGGCCCTCGCGGCCGTAGGCGCGCAGCGTGAACCAGGCGGCGAGGGCGCGCAGCCGGTGGGAGTTCTCCGGGGTGAGGTGCACCAGGTCGGGCTCGTCGCCGAGCGGGCCGAGGTAGGCGGCGGCGTTCTGGAATACGCGGGCCTGGAGGTCGCGGCGGCGGGTGAACTGGACGGCGCTGTCGTAGGGGACGTTGAGCCATTTGTGCAGGTCGACGCAGACGGAGTCGGAGGCGTCGAGGCCGTCGGTGAGGTGGGCGTGCTCCGGGGAGAGCGCGGCGAACGCGCCGAAGGCGGCGTCCGTGTGCAGCCAGAAGTCGTGGCGTTCGCGGAGGGCGGCGATGGCGCGGAGGTCGTCGAAGTCCACGGTGTTGACGGTGCCGGCGTTGGCGACGACCACGGCGGGCCGGCCGTGCGTGTCGGCGAGGGCGCGGTCCAGTGCGGCCGGGTCGACGGCCTCGCGGCCGGGCAGGGTCGGTACGGGGACCAGGGCGGCGCGGCCGAGTCCGAGGACGGAGAGGGCCTTGGCGATGGAGGAGTGCGGGGCGCCGGAAAGGACGCGGACCGGGCCGAGCGCGGCCGCGCCGTCCTCGGCCGGGGAGACGCCGAGGCGTTCGCCGAGCCATTCGCGGGCGATGGCCAGGCCGGTGGTGTTGGACATCGTCGCGCCGCTGACGAAGGTGCCGGTGTGGGCTGCGGAGAGGTGGAAGAGGTCACGGAGCCAGGTAATGGTCTCGCGTTCGAGGTCCTGGCCTCCGCCGTCCAGGGCGGAGTTGGAGTTCTGGTCGTGGGCCGCGGTGAGCCAGTCGCCCGCGAGGGCGGCGGGGGTGGCGCCGCCGGTGACGAAGCCGAGGTAGCGGGGGCCGGCGGAGGCCGACAGGCGCGGCGCCCAGCGCTCCGCGAAGGCCGCTAGGGCGGCCTCGGTGCCGGAGCCGTGCTCGGGAAGTGGTGGGGTCGGCTCCGCCGGGTGGGGTGGCGGTGCCGGTACGACGGGACGCGCGTCCAGTGCTGCGAGGGTTGCGGCGGCGGCGTCGCGGGTGGCGGCGAGGAGCTCGGGGAGGCGGGCCAGGTCGGCGGCGAGGGTGCGGTCCATGGGGGCACGGTAGGGAGCGCCGGGCCGCTGCGGACCGGCCAATCGGGAGGGAGTGGTCGGTGTCGTTGGCGGGCCGCGGGGCCGCTGTGCGGGCGGGGTCGGGTGCATGGTGTGTTGCCCCGGCCGGGCCGCTGGCCGGGGTGCTGGCCGGGGTGCTGCCTGGGCGGGCCGCTGCCTGGGGCAGACCAGAGCAGCGTGATGCCTCGCGGGCCGGAACAGCTACACGCCGTCGCTGTGCGTGGGGCGGCCCTGCGGGGCTTGTCCCCTACCCGCCCTTCCACCGTTCCCTGGGGCTCCGACCCAGACCCCGCTCCTCAAACGCCGGAGGGGCTGGATTTGGCTGCGCGTCGGCGAGGGGGGATGGGGCTGTGCCGGAATGTGAGGTGTGGGGGGCTCGGGGCCGGGGCCGTAGGGTCGGGGCGTGAGGAAGGGCGGTTCGTGGACGGGGGTGCAGGGTGATCGTGTGGCAGACCGCGTACGCCCTGCACCGGCGGGTGCCGGGGAGTGTGGTGTGCGATCCGGAGCACGTCGGGTTCGGGCTGCACCGGATGATGCCGCCCGCGCTGCGCGGGGACTTCCAGGATCTTCCGGCGTGGCGGCAGGGCGTGTTCGAGGTGCTGGATCTGGCCGCTCGGGAGCATCCCGGTGTGGTGATCGTGCCGATGACCGTCACTGATGCCGGGTACTTCGCCGAGACCGTGGGGCGGCTGCGCGAACGGGGGCACGACGTACGCCACTTCGCGCTGCTGGCCGAGCGCGGGACCGTACTGCGGCGGCTGCGCGAGCGGGGACTGGGGCGCGGGCTGAAGCGGGAGAGCTTCGCGGTGGCGCGGCTGGACGGGTGTCTGGAGGCGTTGCGGGAAGAGGAGTTCGCGGAGCACCTGGACACCGACCGGATCGGGGTCGCCGAGGTGGCCGAGCGGGTTGCTGCCTCCGCCGGGCTGGCGTTGGCGCCGGACACCGACGGCGCGCTCCGGGGGCGGATCCGGCGCGCGCTGGTCGGCGTACGGCACATCAGGTTCGACTGAGGCGCAGGGCGCGGCGGGCCGGGAGGGCCGTGGCCGCCAGGGTCAGGGCGATGGCGGCCGCCACGAAGGAGCCGTAGACGAGGGGCGGGACGTACGGGGCGCTGCCCGTCACCGCCTTCGTCAGGGGGGTCAGCGTGGCCAGGGCTATCGCCGAGCCCAGGGCGATGCCCGTGCCGCTGACCAGGAGGGCTTCCCAGTAGAGCATCCGCAGGACCTGGCGGCGGGTGGAGCCGATCAGGCGGAGCATGTGGAGTTCGCGTCGGCGGTCCAGGACGGTCATGACCAGGGTGTTGGCGGCGGCGACGGCCGCGAAGCCGCCGAGGACGGCCGCCATGGTGGTGTTGGCCCAGGCGTTGAGCTGCCGGTCCACGCTCTGCTCGGAGGTCCAGGCGGCGGCCGACAGCACCGGGCCGAGGCCTTCCGGGGCCGGGCCGCGGACCAGGAGTTCGGTGGGGCGTCCGGCGGTGGTGCGGCCGGCCAGGTCGGCGGCCGGGAGGGTGACCTCTCCGAGGCCGAGGCCGCGGGAGTAGACGGCCACGATCTCGGGGGTGACGGGGGTCCCGTCGGGCAGCCGCAAGGGGATCCGGTCGCCGGTTCCGGTGTGGGTGGCCTCGGCCAGGGTGCGGTCGATGGCGACCGTGCCGGGAGCGAGCCGGGAGAGGTCCCCGGAACGTACGCCCAGGTCCTGGACCTTGGCGAGGTCCCCGGTGACGCCCTGTGCGGAGGCGGTGTGGAAGGTGCGGTCGCCTCCGGAGCCGACGACGGTGAGGACGGAGGTACGGGTGAGGGCGACGGCCCCGGCCGCGACCGCCCGGTCGACGGCCGTCCGGTCCGTGCCGCCGTGCGGGTCGGTGATGACGTGGTCGGCCAGCAGTCCGGCCTCCTGCTGCTGCCGTACCGCCCGGTCCTCGCTGGTGTGGAGGAAGACCAGAGTGGAGGAGAAGGCCATGGCGAGCACGATCGGGGTGATGGCGGAGGCGAGACGGCGGGCGTGCGTACGGGAGTTGGCGGCGGCCAGCCCGGCGGGCGCACCTCCCGCACGCAGCGGGAGCCCGAAGAGGGCGGCGCAGGCGCGGGCGACCAGCGGGCCGAGCAGGGCGACGGCGAGCATGAAGAGCATGACGACGCCGAGGGCGGCGTTGGCGGCGTCCGGGCCGCTGCTGGTGGCGGCCAGGGTCGCGCAGGCGGTTCCGCCGGCCAGGGCGGCGAGGCCGAGCGGGGTACGGATCCACCCGGGCCGCAGCCGCTCCACGGCGGCCGAGGCGAGTGCCAGGCCGGGACGGATGCGGGCGGGGCGGCGGGATGCGGCCCAGCCGGCGATCAGTGCGGTGACCAGTGCGATGCCGACCGCGGTGACCAGCGGGATCCAGGAGACGACGAGGTCGACTTCGGCCGGGACGGCGCCCTTCGCCTTGAGCTGCCCGAACCACCAGGATGCGAGGGCGATGCCGGGTACGCAGCCCAGCGCGCCCGCGACCGGCGCGACGAGCAGGGCTTCGGTGGCGACCGTACGGCGGATCTGGCGCGGGGTGGCTCCGACGGCGCGCAGCAGGGCGAACTCGCGGGAGCGCTGCCCGACGGAGAGGGCGACGGTGCCCGCGGCGGTGAAGACGGCGACGAGCGTGGCGATCCCGCCGAAGGAGCCGCCGAGGCCGGTCAGCACCTCCTGGGCACCCGCGAGCCGCGCGTCGAGGGCGCGGGCGTCTCCGGTCAGCACCTGGGCGCGGCCGTCGACGACGGCCCGGGCCCGCGCCGCGTCGGCCACGAACAGCACGATGGCGTCGAGCGCGTCGGGGTGTCCGGACAGGCTGCGCGCCTCGGTGTCGGCGAACCAGGCTCCGGGCCGGTCGGCGCGGCCCACGACGCGGAACTCCCGGGGCCCGGCGGGGGTGCCCAGCGTCACCCGGTCCGGGCCGTCGGCCCCGCCCAGGACGACTTCGCCCGGGCCGGCCGGGGCGCGGCCCGCGCGGAGCTCCGTAGGACTGAAGGCGGTGGAGCCCCAGCCGGAGGCCTCGAGCGTGCGGCCCGCTGCGTCCCGTACGGGGAACACCACGTCGGGCACCGCCCGCCCCAGCGGAGCCAGTCGCTCCAGCAGGGCGGCGTCCACCCGCGCCCGGTCCGGGAGCGGCGCGGAGACCTCGTAGGCGCCGTCGCCGCGGCCCATCTGCAGGTGGGCCTGCTGATCGGCGGCGACGACGACGGGGGCTTCGGCGTAGCGCGTCGGCGAGGTGCTCGCGCGGGCCCCGGTCTCCAGCAGGATCCCGCAGGCGGAGACGATGGCGACGGCCAGGAACAGGGCGACGAAGGTGCCGGCGAAGGCGGCGGGCCGGAACCGGAGGACGGCGCGGGCCAGGCCGTTGGAACGGGGGCGGAGCGACATCAGGCGGCCGCTCCTGCGTACCGGGGCGCGGCGGGCGCGGTCGGTGCCGACGGCGCCGACGGCACAGGCAGCGCCGTCATGCGGGTGGCGATCGCGGCGGCCGGGCTGCGCGGGAGCCGGTCGGCGATGAGGCCGTCGGCGAGGAAGAGCACCTGGTCGGCGTGGGCGGCGGCGGCCGGGTCGTGGGTGACCATGACGACGGTGGCGCCGAGCGTGTCCACGGCGCTGCGGAGCAGGCCGAGGACCTCGGCGGCGGTGGTGGTGTCGAGGGCGCCGGTGGGCTCGTCGGCGAAGACCACGTCGGGGCGGGTGACCAGGGCGCGGGCGATGGCCACGCGCTGCTGCTGGCCGCCGGAGAGTTCGGCGGGGCGGCGGCTGCCCTTGCCTTCCAGGCCGACCCGGGCGAGCAGGTCGGCGGCGCGGGCCTGGCCCTGGGCGGCGGTGCGGCCGCGGCTGCCGGCCAGCCGCATGGGGAGCAGGACGTTCTGCTCGACGGTGAGGGAGGGGAGGAGGTTGAACGCCTGGAAGACGAAGCCGAGGCGGCTGCGGCGCAGTTCGGTGAGCTCGTTCTCGTTCATGCCGGTGATCTCGGTACCGCCGAGGCGGACGGAGCCCTCGGTGGGGAGGTCGAGCCCGGCGGCGCACTGGAGGAAGGTGGACTTTCCGGAGCCGGAGGGGCCCATCACCGCGGTGAAGCTGCCGCGGGGGAGGGTGAGGTCGATGCCGCGGAGGGCGTGCACGGCGGTGCGGCCGCGGCCGTACTGACGCCGGACCGAGCGCAGCTCGACGGCGGCGGTGGCGCCGTGGGGCGCTTGCGCGTGGCCCGGGTGGCCCGGGTGGCCCGCGTGGCCCGCGTGGCCGGGGTGGCCCGCGTGGCCGGGGTGGCCGGGGTGGCCGGGGTGGCCGGGGTGGCCCGCGTGGCCGGGGTGGCCCGGCTGACCCGAGTAGTCCGGCTGACCCGACTGGCCCGGGTGGCCCGGCTGACCCGGGTGGCCCGGCTGACCGGGGTGGCCCGGCTGACCCGAGTAGTCCGGGTGGCCCGCGTGGCCCGGGTGACCCGGCTGGCCCGGCTGGCCCGGCTGGCCCGGCTGGCCCGAGTAGTCCGGCTGACCCGACTGGCCCGGGTGGCCCGGCTGACCCGAGTAGTCCGGCTGACCCGACTGGCCCGGGTGGCCCGGCTGACCCGGGTAGTCCGGCTGACCCGACTGACCCGAGTAGCCCGAGTGGCCCGAGTAGCCCGGCTGCCCCGGCTGCTCCAGCTGACCCGCGTGCCCTGGGTGCCCCGGCTGCCCGGCCTGCTGCGTCTGCTGCTCGGCCTGCCGCTTGCTGCGCCGGAGCCCCATGGTGTGCCGCCTTCCGTGCCGGTCGACCACCCGGTGGTGATCGTGTCTCCGACGTTACGGAGGGCGGGGTGGTCGGGACCATGACGGGAGCTGGCGGACCGGTGGTGGGGGTAACCCGACCATCGGCCCGGCAATCGGGCGGGCCGAGCGGGGATCCGGGCGGCCCGGAGATGCGCGGCCCGGCCACGGCTTCGGGCGGTGCCCTGCGGAGCTGTCCCCTACCCGCCCTTCGCCCGTTCCCCGGGCTCTGCCCGGACCCCGGTCCTCAAGCGCCGGACCGGCTGGAAGGGGTGCCGGGCTCCGCCCACCCGGCCCTCAAACCCCCGCGACGCTGGTGGATGACCCGGGCCCCGCCCGGACCCGGCCCTCAAACCCCGGACCGGCTGGAAGGGCCCCGGGCTCCGCCCGGACCCCCCTGGGGCTCCGCCCCAGACCCCGGTCCTCAAACGCCGGACGGCTGAAAAGACCCCCCGGGCCCCGGCAGCGGGTCTGGGGCGCAGCTCCGGGGAACGGGCGAAGGGTGGGTAGGGGAATCCGCCCCGCAGGGCCAACCCAGCCGCACCCGCCCACCAGCCCACCAGCCCCGCACCGTCCCGCAGTGGCAGGCACCCCGACCGGGCCCCCGCCGACGGAGTCCGGCGCAGCGACGCGAAGCCCGCGCAGCGGTGCGAACGGCGCGTCGAAAAGGTGCCCGGCGCACCGACGCGAAGCCCGCACAGCGGTGCGAACGGCGCGTCGAAAAGGTGCCCGGCGCAGCGACGCGAAGCCCGCACAGCGGTGCGAGCGGCGCGTCGAAAAGGTGCGCGGCGCGTCGAAAAGGTGCCCGGCGCGTTTAAAAGGGTGCGCGGCGGATGAGGAGGAGGGCTCGGTCGTCGTTGACGTCCTTGGCCACCTTTTCGATCAGGTGCCAGGTCGCGCCCTCCCAGCCCGCGCCGACGTAGCGGTCGGCCTCGCCGGTGAGGCGGTCGATGCCCTCGCTGATGTCGCGGTCGGCCGTTTCGACCAGGCCGTCGGTGAAGAGCATCAAGACGTCGCCGGGGCGGAGGTTGCCGCGGGCCGGAGTGAACTCGGCTCCGTCGTAGACGCCGAGGAGCGGGCCCTCGCCGGTCTTCTCCTGCCAGCGGCCGGTGCCGGCGCAGAGCTGGAGGGCGGGCAGGTGGCCGGCGGAGAGGAGTTCGTAGTCGCCGGTCTCCAGGTCCAGGACGAGGTGGATGGAGGTGGCGAAGCCCTCGTCCCAGTCCTGGCGGAGCAGGTAGCCGTTGGCGGCGGGCAGGAAGCCGTGTGGGGGCAGGGCTCCCAGGAGGCCGCCGAAGGCGCCCGAGAGGAGGAGGGCGCGGGAGCCCGCTTCCATGCCCTTGCCGGAGACGTCGGTGAGGACGATCTCCAGGGTGCGGCCGCCGTTGGTGCGGGCGGCGACGACGAAGTCGCCGGAGAAGGACTGGCCGCCGGCCGGGCGCAGGGCCATCTCCCGGTGCCAGCCCCGCGGCAGGGCGGGCAGCTTGCTCTGGACCCGGATGCGTTCGCGCAGGTCGAAGAGCATGGTGCCGCCGCGTCGCCAGGGCACGCCGACGCGGCTGCGGAACTGGGCGATGACCAGGCCGAAGAATCCGCAGGCGGCCACGACGAGGACGGTGCCGGGGGTGACCCGCGCCGGGCCCTGGGTGTAGGGGCCGAGGACGAGGGCCTCGACGATGAGCGCGGCCGCGGAGGCCGCGTACAGGGCGAGCAGGCTGGCGGGGCGCAGCAGCAGCCCGCCGGCGACGATCGGCAGGACGAGCGCGGCGGGCGAGAACCACACGGGCAGCATCAGCGTGCCGCAGGCGATGGCCGGGATGGTCAGGAGCAGGCCGCCGAAGGCCAGCCAGTCGGAGGCGTCGCCGCGGAAGTAGTCGACGGCGGATTTGCGCAGCGCGGTGCGCGCCCGGTGCCACATCATGCGGGACCGGGCCAGGAGGGACTCCACGTGTGCTCCGGCCATTGCTTCGGGACCTTATCCATCCTGGCTGTGCGCGCGCAGGGGTACCCCCTGAGATGGGCCCATCGGCGACCGAAAAGAGATCGACCGGGACGGATTGCCCTGATAGGGATGGCCGTATGGCTCTTGAGACGCGCGTATTGCAGGCTGATGAGTGGGATGTCTGGTACGACCAGCTGGAACTGGCGTTCGGTGGAGTGCCCGAGTCCTCCGAAGAGCGGGAGCTCTACAGGTCGCTGACGGAGACGGAGCGCTCCCTCGGCGTCTGGGACGGCGGGACCTGCGTGGCCACGGCGGGGGCCTTCTCCTTCCGGCTCTCCGTGCCGGGCGGGGCGCTCGTCCCGGCCGCCGGGGTCACGATGGTGGGCGTCTCCCCCACCCATCGCAGGCAGGGTCTGCTCACCTCCTTGATGCGGCGCCAATTGAACGACGTCCGGGCGGGTGGTGAACCGATCGCCGTGCTGACGGCCTCGGATCCGGCGATCTACGGGCGCTTCGGCTACGGCACCGCCGCGTACTCGATGTCCGTGGAGATCGACAAGACCCGCGTACGGCTCTCCGTGCCGCCGGGGACCGATGACGTACGGCTGCGACTGGTCGATCCGCGCAAGGCCCTCGCCGACTGCGAGCGGATCTACGCGGCGCTGCTCGCGGGCCGCCCCGGGATGCCGGCCCGGCAGCCCGGCTGGGAGCTGCAGGCGCTGCTCGACCCGGAGGCGACGAGGAACGGCGCGTCGCCGATGAAGTGCGTGGTCGCGGAGCGGGCGGACGGCGAGGTGGTCGGGTACGCCCGCTACCGGGTCAAGCCCGAGTGGGACCTGACCGGCTCGGACGGCCGGGTGGACGTGGCGGACCTCGACGCGCTCGACCCGGCGGCGTACGCGGCGCTGTGGCGTTACGTGTTCTCCATCGACCTGACCTGGACCGTACGGGCCTTCAAGCGGCCGGCGGACGATGCGCTGCTGCACCTGGTCACCGATGTCCGGCGGACGCAGGTGCGGCTGCGCGACTCGATGCACGTACGGCTCGTGGACCTGCCGGCGGCGCTGGCCGCGCGGGCCTACGGTGCTCCGCTGGACGTGGTGCTGGAGGTCGAGGACGCCTTCTGCCCCTGGAACGCGGGCCGCTGGCGGCTGGTCGTCGGAGCGGACGGGTCCGCGGCCTGTACCCGGACGGCGGATCCGGCCGACCTGGAGCTGTCGGTACGGGAGCTCGGCGCGACCTATCTGGGCGGGGTCACCCTGACTTCGCTGGCCTCGGCCGGCCTGGTGCGCGAGCTCCGCGCGGGAACCCTGTCCCCCGCTTCGCGCGCCTTCGCCGGCGACGTGGCCCCCTGGCTGCCGCACGGGTTCTAGCCGGGTCAGGGGCTTCCAGCCGGGGCGCCCGGCCGGCGGGCCCGGCCAGTGCCCGCGGTCCCGGCCGGCGGCCCCGGCTAGCGGGCCTGGCACCCCGGGCACCAGAAGAGGTTGCGGGCGGCGAGACCGGCGGTGCGGATCTCGCCCCCGCAGATGTGGCAGGGCATGTTGGCCCTGCGGTAGACGTACACCTCGCCGCCGTGGTCGTCCACCCTCGGCGGGCGACCCATGGCCTCGGGCAGGTGTTCGTCGCGGACGGTGTCGATGCGGTTGTTCCGCACGCCCTCGCGCATCAGCAGGACGAGGTCGGCCCAGATCGCGTCCCACTCGCGGCGGGTCAGGTCCTTGCCGGCGCGGTAGGGGTCGATGCCGTGGCGGAAGAGGACCTCGGCCCGGTAGACGTTGCCGACGCCCGAGACGATCTTCTGGTCCATCAGCAGGGCGGCCACCGTGGTGCGGGAGCGGGAGATCCGGGCCCAGGCGCGGTCGGGGTCGTCGGCGGGGCGCAGCGGGTCCGGGCCGAGCCGGTCGTGTATCGCCTTCTTCTCGCCCTCGCCGATGAGCGCGCACGCGGTGGGGCCGCGCAGGTCGGCGTAGTGGTCCTCGTTCAGCAGCCGGAGCCGGACCGTTTCCGTGGCGGGCGGGGCCGGGGCGGGGCCGAAGCCGAGCTTCCCGAAGAGGCCGAGGTGGATGTGGATCCAGGCGTCGCCGAGTTCGAGGAACAGGTGCTTGCCGTGCGCCTCGGCGGATTCCAGCTCGCGGCCGTCGAGCAGGGCCGCGCTCTCGGCGAACCGGCCCTGCGGGCTGCTCACCCGGACCGGCCGGGCGGCGAAGCGCGCGGTGTGGTCCTCGGCGAGGCGGTGGATCGTATGCCCCTCGGGCACGGCAGTACTCCTCGCAAACGAAAAACCGGGACATGAAAAACCGGCCGCGCCGCCCCGAGGGCGCCGCGGCCGGAAGCGGGATCAGCCCTGCGGGTGGTGCGCCGGGATCGGGGGGAGCTCGCCGGTGGTCTCGTAGGCGGAGAGCATGTCGATGCGGCGGGTGTGGCGCTCCTCGTCGGAGTACGGCGTCTTCAGGAACGCGTCGATGAAGCTGACGACCTCGTCCTGGGTGTGCATCCGGCCGCCGACGGAGATGACGTTGGCGTTGTTGTGCTCACGGCCGAGCTCGGCGGTCTGGACGCTCCACGCGAGGATGGCGCGGATGCCCTTGACCTTGTTCGCGGCGATCTGCTCGCCGTTGCCGGAGCCGCCGATCACGATGCCGAGGGAGCCGGCGTCCGCGGCGGTCTTCTCCGCGGCGCGGAGGCAGAACGGCGGGTAGTCGTCCACCGCGTCGTAGATGTGGGGCCCGCAGTCGACGGGCTCGTGGCCGTTGTTCTTGAGCCAGTCCACCAGGTGGTTCTTGAGCTCAAAGCCGGCATGGTCGGATCCGAGGTACACGCGCATGGTCCGAGTGTGGCACGGGCCGGACCGGGGACCCGCCGCGGGGTGTCGCGTAAGTCACTTCTAAAGCTCAAGTAAACCCAAAGAACGCAGATGGGACACCACAGGACCAAGGTCCTGGACGTTCGTCCCGACGCAACGATCCGGATTGGGGTCTTCCGCCCTGCGTTCATCTCGGGTTTGAATGCCGGGGCTCGCCACCCGAGAACCTAAGGATCCGTTCATGAGCTCCACGACGACCCTTCAGAAGGAAGGCTCCCCCACCGGCAATCCCGGTGAAGGCCAGCCCTCCGACGGCCTGAAGGCCGGTCTCAAGAACCGCCACCTGTCCATGATCGCCATCGGTGGTGTCATCGGCGCCGGACTCTTCGTCGGCTCCGGCGGCGGTATCGCCAAGGCCGGCCCCGCCATCCTGATCTCCTACGCGCTGGTCGGCGCGATGGTCGTCTTCGTCATGCGGATGCTGGGCGAGATGGCCGCCGCCAGCCCGAACTCCGGCTCCTTCTCCGCGTACGCCGACCGGGCGCTCGGCCGCTGGGCCGGTTTCTCCATCGGCTGGCTGTACTGGTTCTTCTGGGTCGTCGTCCTGGCCGTGGAGGCCACCGCCGGCGCCGTCATCCTCGAAAGCTGGGTCCCGGCCGTCCCGCAGTGGGCCTGGGCGCTGATCGTGATGGCCGTGCTGACGGTCACCAACCTCGGCTCGGTCGCCTCGTACGGCGAGTTCGAGTTCTGGTTCGCCGGCATCAAGGTGGTCGCCATCGGCGGCTTCGTGATCATCGGCATGCTGGCCGTCTTCGGCGTGCTGCCGGGCTCGGACAACCCGGGTGCGGGCTTCGCCCACCTCACCGACACGGGCGGCTTCATGCCGAACGGCTGGGGCTCGGTCCTCACCGGCGTGCTGATGGTCGTCTTCTCCTTCATGGGCAGCGAGATCGTCACGCTGGCCGCCGGCGAGTCCGAGGACCCGCGGCGCGCGGTCACCAAGGCCACCAACTCGGTGATCTGGCGCATCGGCGTCTTCTACTTGGGCTCGATCTTCATCGTGCTGACCCTGCTGCCGTGGAACGACGCGTCGATCGTGGAGAAGGGCTCGTACGTCGCCGCCCTGGACTCGATCGGCATCGCGCACGCCGGCCAGATCATGAACGTGATCGTCCTGACGGCCGTGCTGTCCTGCCTGAACTCGGGCCTGTACACCGCCTCCCGCATGGCCTTCTCGCTGGGCGAGCGCGGTGACGCCCCGAAGGCCTTCGCCAAGGTGAACAAGCGGGGCGTGCCGGTGGCCGCGATCCTCGGGTCGGTCGTGTTCGGCTTCGTCGCCGTCTACTTCAACTACGCCTTCAAGGACACGGTCTTCAGCTTCCTGCTGAACGCCTCGGGCGCGATCGCGCTGTTCGTGTGGCTGGTGATCTGTCTGACCCAGCTGCGGATGCGCGGGATCCTGATGCGCGAGGCCCCGGAGAAGGTGACGGTGAAGATGTGGTTCTTCCCGTACCTGACCTGGGCCACCGCCGCGATGATCACCTTCGTCCTCGGCTACATGGTCTACGACAAGGACAACCGCGAGACCGTCCTGCTGTCCCTGCTGGTCGCGGCCGTGGTGATCGCGATCGGCGTGGCACGCCAGCTCCGCCGCAAGGCCGCCCTGAAGGCTTCCGCGTAGCACCTCCTCATACGACGGAAGCCCCGGACCGCCAGTCGCGGTCCGGGGCTTCCGTGTGGAGTACGAGCGCTCACGCGCGGCCGAGGAGCTTCCAGGCGGCCGGCAGCAGGCCCATCGCCAGCGCGGCCTTGAGCGCGTCGCCGATCAGGAAGGGCGTCAGGCCGCCCGCGACGGCCGCGCCGAGGGACATCCCGGTGGACAGCGCGAGGTAGGGGACGCCGACGGCGTAGATGACCGCGGAGCCCAGCACCATCGCGCCCGCCGTACGCAGCACCGAGCGGTCGGCGCCGCGCCGCGCGAGGGCGCCGACGACGGTGGAGGCCAGCAGCATGCCGAGGACGTACCCGAAGGTCGCGCCGCCCGCGCCGGAGGCGCCGCCCGCGAACCACGGCACGCCGGCCATGCCGACCAGGGTGTAGAGGGCCAGCGAGAGGAAGCCGCGGCCGGCGCCCAGCGCGGTACCCACGAGCAGCGCGGCGAAGGTCTGCCCGGTGATCGGGGCGGCCAGGCCGTCGACGTGGACGGCGATCTGCGCGGCCAGACCGGTGAGCGCGGCTCCGCCGACCACGAGCGCGATATCGCGGACGCGGCTCGCGGGCAGCAGGTCGGCGAGGACGGCGCCGGGCCGGAAGGAGACGGAAGCAGTGCTCATCGAGGACTCCGCAGGGGGTGGGGGCGGCAGGGACGATCACCGACGTTAGTGCCGGGTCCGGGGCCGCAGCAGGGTGGCCCGGGACAAAGCCGTACTCCCCGGTTTGGTGGGGAGTACACAAAGACCCCGTCCAGCGCCCCAGTTGGAGTGATCCGCATCACGGGCAATGACGGCTGACACGTCCGTTTTGCGCGGATGGGCGCTCTCCGGAGAGACTGTAGGGTCCCTCCAACTGTCGCGGAGCCCCCACCGCCGCCAGGCCATTAGAGAGTACGAGCACCCCTCATGCGCGACCTCCCGTCCGCCCCTCCCGGCACCACGGACGAGCTCCCACCGGAGCCCCTGAGCCACAGCCTCAAACAGCGCCACCTGACCATGCTGGGCCTCGGCGGCGTGATCGGCGCCGGGCTGTTCGTCGGCTCCGGCGCCGGCATCACCATCGCCGGTCCCGCGATCATCTGCTCGTACCTGCTCGCGGGCATCCTGGCGATGCTGGTGATGCGGGCACTCGGCGAGATGTCGGCGGCAATGCCCGCCTCCGGCTCCTTCTCCGTCTATGCGGAGAAGGCGCTCGGCCGCTGGGCCGGCTTCTCGGCCGGCTGGCTGTACTGGTTCCTGCTTGTCGTGGTGCTGGCCGTGGAGGCGACCGCCGCCGCGAAGATCGCGAACGGCTGGCTGCCCTCGGTGGACCAGTGGGTCTGGGTGCTCCTCTTCATGGTGGTCTTCACCGTGAGCAACCTGGCCGCCGTGCGGAACTTCGGCGAGTTCGAGTTCTGGTTCGCGGCCCTCAAGGTCGGCGCGATCGTGCTGTTCCTGATCCTCGGCACGCTCGCCGTCTTCGGCCTGCTCCCCGATACGGACCCGATCGGCATGGCCAACCTGACCGGCCAGGGCGGCTTCTTCCCGAACGGCGCGAGCGGCGTTGTCGCCGGCATGCTGGCCGTCGTCTTCGCCTTCGGCGGCCTGGAGGTCGTCACCATTGCGGCCGCCGAGTCGGACGACCCGGCCCGGTCGGTGTCCCGCGCCGTGCGCAGCGCCGTCTGGCGCATCCTCTTCTTCTACGTCGGCTCGATGCTGGTCATCGTGACCCTGCTGCCGTGGGACTCGCTGACGCCGGGCCAGAGCCCGTACGTGGCCGTCCTCGACTCGATCGGCATCGCGCACGCCGGCCAGATCATGGACGTCGTGATCTTCGTGGCCCTGCTGTCGGCGCTCAACGCCAACCTGTACGGGTCCTCCCGCATGGTGTTCTCGCTGGCGGAGCGGGGCGAGGCGCCGAAGGCGCTGCTGAAGGTGTCGGACGGCGGGGTGCCGCGCCGGGCGGTCTTCGCGTCGGTGGCCTTCGGCTTCTTCTCGGTGGTGCTGAACCTGCTGTGGCCGGACACGATCTTCCTCTACATGCTCAACGCGGTCGGCGCCGTGCTGCTCTTCGTGTGGGTGCTGATCGCGGTCTCGCAGCTCAAGCTGCGCAGGAAGATCGAGCGGGACATGCCGGAGCGGCTGACGCTGCCGATGTGGCTGTTCCCGTACGCGACGTGGGCGGCGCTGATCGGGATGGCCACGGTGCTGGTCCTGATGCTGTTCGACGATTCGGCGCGGCCGCAGCTGCTGTGGTCCACGGGGGCCGCGGCCGCGGTGCTGCTGGTGGCGTGGATCCGGGAGCTGCGGGCCAAGAGGGCCTGACCCCGCCGGTCCCCGTGAAGGCCCCCGCGCACACCGCGCGGGGGCCTTCCGGCGTCAGGTGCGCAGGTACGAGGCCCCGTTGACGTCGAGGACCGCACCCGAGCTCCAGCGTGCCGCCGGCGAGGCCAGGTGGAGCACCGCGGCGGCGATCTCCTGCGGGGTACCCACGCGACCGAAGGGGCTCTGCGCCCGGATCCGCTCGCCCTCCTCCCCGTCGAGCCGGTCGGCGACCCGTTCGGTGGCCACGAAGCCGGGTGCGACGGAGGCCACCGCGATGCCGTGCGGGGCGAGGGATACGGCGAGCGACTGGCCGAGCGCGTGCAGCGCCGCCTTGGTGGCGCCGTAGGCGGGGTGGTCGGGCTCGCCCCGGAAGGCTCCGCGCGAGCCGATGTTGACGATCCGCCCTTCGCGGCCGCCGTCGATCATGCGGCGGGCCACGCAGTAGGCCAGGTTGGCCGTACCGAACAGGTTGACCGCGGCCGTGTGCTGCCAGGCGGCCTGCCAGTCGGCGTAGGAGGTGGTGGGCAGCGGGTGCGCGACCATCACGGCGGCGTTGTTCACGAGCACGTCGATCCCGCCGAGCGCCTCCTCGGCCTCGGCGGCGAGGGCTTCCACGCACGCCGGGTCGGCGAGGTCGCCGGCGACGAGGACATGGCCCTCGCCCGGCAGGTCCGCGAGGGTCCGCTCGGCGCCGGGCCCGCCGACCGTGCTGTGCACCGCGACCCGGTCGCCCTGCTCGGCGAACGCGGTGGCGATCGCCCGTCCGATGCCCTGGGAGGCTCCGGTGACCAGCACCCCCCGGCCCGCCGCGGTCAATTCCCGTATGCCGTGGTCCATTCGAGCCTCCGTCGTACGTTCGGGTCCGGTTCGCCAGCGTACGGGGATGATCACGGCCGGTCATCCGACCGTCCGAATAACGGACGCCCAATGTCCGACAATCGGACACGGTCAAGACTGGGGCAGTCCATCCCGTCCCCCCGCACAACGGACAGGCACCACCCATGAGCCACACGACCGCCGCCCCCCGCGAACTGGACGCGCCGCCCGCCGGCGGCGCCGGATCGCCCCTCGGCAACGGACTCAAGCAGCGCCACCTCTCGATGATCGCCCTCGGCGGGGTCATCGGCGCGGGCCTCTTCGTCGGCTCCGGCGCCGGCATCGCGGCCGCCGGCCCCTCGATCGTGCTCGCGTACGCCGCTTCCGGGCTGCTCGTGATGTTCGTGATGCGGATGCTCGGCGAGATGTCCGCCGCGAACCCCGCCTCCGGCTCCTTCTCGGTGCACGCGGAGCGGGCCATCGGCCCGTGGGCCGGTTTCACCGCCGGCTGGATGTTCTGGACCCTGCTGTGCGTGGGCGTGGCCATCGAAGCCATCGGCGCGGCGCACATCATGACGGGCTGGTTCCCGGGCACCCCCTCGTGGATGTGGGTGCTGGTGTTCATGGCGATGTTCTGCGGCTCCAACCTGGCCGCCGTCTCCAACTTCGGCGAGTTCGAGTTCTGGTTCGCCGCCCTGAAGATCGGCGCGATCGCCCTCTTCCTGGGCCTGGGCGTGCTGGCCGTCCTGGGCGTGCTGCCCGGCACCGGCTCCCCCGGCGCCGCCAACCTGCTCCACGACGGCGGCTTCCTGCCCAACGGCGTGGACGGGCTGCTGGTCGGCCTGCTCGCCTCCGTGGTCGCGTACGGCGGGCTGGAGACGGTGACCATCGCGGCCGCCGAGTCCGACAACCCGGTCCGGGGCGTCGCCAAGGCCGTGAAGACCACCATGTGGCGGATCGCGATCGTCTACGTCGGCTCGATGCTGGTCATCGTCACGCTGCTGCCGTGGAACGACCCGGCCGTCTTCACCGAGGGCCCGTACGCGGCCACCTTGGACCACCTGGGCATCCCGCACGCCGGCCAGGTCATGAACGTGGTCATCCTGATCGCCCTGCTGTCCGCGATGAACGCGAACATCTACGGCTCCTCCCGCATGGCCTACTCCCTGGTCTCCCGCGGCCAGGGCCCCAAGGCGCTGGGCAAGCTCTCCGGCCGGGTGCCGCGTCGGGCGGTGCTGGCCTCCTCCGGCTTCGGCTTCGTCACCGTGCTGCTGTCGTACTGGTACCCGGACACCCTCTTCGCCTGGCTGCTGAACATGGTCGGCGGCGTCATCCTCGTCGTCTGGGGCTTCATCTGCGTCTCGCAGTTCGTGCTGCGGCGCCGCACGGAGCGCGAGGCCCCCGAGAAGCTGGTCGTGAAGATGTGGGGCTTCCCCTATCTGACCTGGGTCGCGCTGGCCGGACTCGCCGGAGTCCTGGTCCTGATGGCCATGGGCGACGACACCCGGATCCAGCTCGTCTTCACCGGCGGCCTGACCGTGGCCCTGGCCGCCACCGGCTACGTCATCCAGCGCCGGGCGGCGACCAAGGCCTGACCGACCCGCCCCGAGGACCACAGGCGCGTCCCGTGCGAAGGCACGGGGCGCGCCTTCGCCGTACCCGGGACCCCTTGCCCACATTCTTGATCAGGTGCTGCTAGCGTGCAGTTGCGCATTGATTGCAATAAGCAGTTGGCACGCCGAGGGGACCGATACACGCATGGCCATTTACACGCTTCCTGAGCTTCCTTACGACTACGCGGCTCTCGAGCCGGTGATCAACCCGCAGATCATCGAGCTGCACCACGACAAGCACCACGCGGCCTACGTCACGGGCGCCAACACCACGCTGGAGCAGCTGGAGGAGGCGCGCGACAAGGAGAACTGGGGCGCGCTGAACGGCCTGGAGAAGAACCTCGCCTTCCACCTCTCCGGCCACATCCTGCACAGCATCTACTGGCACAACATGGCCAGCCCGAAGACCGGCGAGGGCGGCGGCGAGCCCACCGCGGCCGACGGTCTGGGCGAGCTGGCCGACGCGATCACCGCTTCCTTCGGCTCCTTCGCGAAGTTCAAGAAGCAGCTGACCTTCGCGTCCTCCGCGACCCAGGGCTCCGGCTGGGGCGTGCTCGCGTACGAGCCCGTCAGCGGCCGCCTGATCGTCGAGCAGATCTACGACCACCAGGGCAACGTCGGCGTGGCCAGCACCCCGGTCCTCGTGTTCGACGCCTGGGAGCACGCCTTCTACCTTCAGTACAAGAACCAGAAGGTGGACTTCATCGAGGCGATGTGGAACGTCGTCAACTGGCAGGACGTGGCCAAGCGCTACGCCGACGCCAAGGCGAACACCCCGCTGCTGATCCCCGTCAAGGGCTGATCCGCGCCGCCAAGCCCGTCCGCCTCGTGATCGTCTTCTCAACCTTCACTTGCGGGCGTGTCCACCAGAAGGCCCCCGCGAGGACGTGACTCGCGGGGGTCTTCTGCGCTTCCCGCACCGGCCGCCTGGTCGACCAGTCCGTCCACCTCGCCGACCACCGTGAACTCCTGCGCCAGCCCGGTCTCGTGGAGCCGCGCGAACGGGGTGAAGGGGACGCCGAACTCCGACTCGCCCCGGTCGAAGTTCCAGCTCTTGTGCACCTGGAAGCGGTAGTCGCTCACCACGGAGCCGTCCTCGTGGACCCGTACCGTGCCGCTGATCCGGTACTGGGCCCCGCGCAGCGCCAGCCACCAGTCCGCGCTGCCTCCCTCGCGGGCGCGCCGGGTGATCAGCACCCCGCGCCAGCCGCTGTCCGCCGCGTACGCGCCGGGCTCGCCGAGCGCCCGCGCGGCGTCCCGCCACTCGGCCAGGCGCCGGTCCACGTCCGCCCGTACGGCGGGCACGGCGAGCAGCGCCCGCGCGTCGACCCGGTACGGGCGGCCCGTGCCCCGGAGGTAGTGGCGCAGGGTGCCGGCGGCCTGGCGGACCCCGAGGGCCGTCCACAGCGGGGGCACCGCAACGCAAGCTGCCCGCAGCACCCGGTCTCGGGGGCGTGCGGGCAGGCTGGCGTGCGCGGCGTTGTCGTTCGGTATCGCGGGCTCCGCCCGGCCGCCGCTGCGGCCGAGCGGTTCCTCCCGTGTCGGACTAGTCCCCATAGGGGGACGTTAAGGGAGGAACCGGACCTCTGCTAGTCGAACTAGTCGAAGATGGGGCCCTGGGTACGGGTGCGCTTGATCTCGTAGAAGCCGGGGGTGGAGGCGACGAGCAGGGTGCCGTCCCAGAGGCGGGCCGCGGCCTCGCCGCGCGGGGCGGGAGTGACGACCGGACCGAAGAAGGCGACCTCTTCGCCGTCGGCGCCGGGCACGGAGATGACCGGGGTGCCGACCTCCTGGCCGACGCGGTTGATGCCGTCGTTGTGGGAGTCGCGCAGGACCTCGTCGTACTCGTCGGAGTCCGCGTAGTGGAGCAGCTCGGCGGGCAGGCCCACCTCGTTCAGGGCCTCGGCGATGGCCTCGCGGGTCGGGCCCGTTCCCTCGTTGTGGAAGCGGGTGCCCAGCGCGGTGTAGAGCTTGCCGGTGACCTCGTCGCCGAACTTCTGCTGGGCGGCGACGACCACGCGCACGGGAGCCCAGCCCTTGGGGCCGAGCAGCTCGCGGTACTGCTCGGGCAGTTCGTCGAGCTTGTTCTCGTTGAGGACCGCGAGGCTCATCACGTGCCAGCGGACCTCTACGTCACGGACCTTCTCGACCTCCAGCATCCAGCGGGACGTCATCCAGGCCCAGGGGCAGAGCGGGTCGAACCAGAAGTCGACAGCGGTCTTCTCGCGCACCTGGGTATCAGCCATGTCTCTCCTCAGATCGGAACGTTCCTCCCTGCCCAACCGCTCCGACCGCACACGCATTCCCCCGTGGGAGTATTCGGTCAGGTATCGCGATCACGCACGAAGGAGTGCACGTGCCCGGAGAGAATCTGTCCCGTGACGAGGCCCGCGAGCGGGCCGAACTGCTGTCCGTCGACGGGTACGAGGTGGTCCTCGACTTGAGGTCCGCGGTGGACGAGGCCGAACCGGCCGACGGACCCAGGACCTTCCGCTCGGTGACCACCGTCCGCTTCCGCGCCGCCGCTCCGGGAGCATCGAGCTTCGCGGACCTCATCGCGCCCTCGGTGAACAGCGTGACCCTCAACGGGCGCGACCTGGACCCGGCCGTCGTCTTCGACGGCGCGCGGATCGCCCTGGACGGACTGGCCTCCGAGAACGTGCTCGTGGTCGACGCCGACTGCGCGTACAGCCGGACCGGCGAGGGCATGCACCGCTTCGTGGACCCGGAGGACGGCGAGGTCTACCTCTACACCCAGTACGAGCCGGCCGACGCCCGGCGGGTGTACGCGAACTTCGAGCAGCCCGACCTCAAGGCCCCGTACCGCTTCGAGGTGACCGCGCCCGAGGGCTGGCAGGTCTGGAGCAACGGCGTCGAGGAGTCCCTCGAGGGGCAGACCCGGCGCTTCGCGGAGACCGCACCGATCTCCACGTACATCACGTGCGTGGTGGCGGGGCCGTACCACTACGTCACGGACTCCTACACGCGCGGGGACCTGACGATCCCGCTCGGCGCCATCTGCCGCAAGGGGCTGGCCAAGCACTTCGACGCGGACGACGTGTTCCTCGTCACGAAGCAGGGCTTCGACCTCTTCCACGAGATCTTCGACTACCCGTACCCCTTCGGGAAGTACGACCAGGCCTTCGTGCCGGAGTACAACCTGGGCGCCATGGAGAACCCGGGGATGGTGACCTTCAAGGAGGAGTACATCTTCCGCGGCAAGGTCACGCAGGCCTCGTACGAGCGGCGCTCGAACACGATCCTGCACGAGATGGCGCACATGTGGTTCGGCGACCTCGTCACCATGAAGTGGTGGGACGACCTGTGGCTGAAGGAGTCCTTCGCGGACTTCATGGGCTCCTTCGCGCTGGTCGAGGCCACCCGCTTCGACCAGGCCTGGGTCACCTTCGCCAACAGCCGCAAGGCGTGGGCCTACCGGGCCGACCAGCTGCCGTCCACGCATCCGATCACGGCCGACATCCGTGACCTGGAGGACGCGAAGCTGAACTTCGACGGCATCACGTACGCCAAGGGCGCGGCGGTGCTCAAGCAGCTCGTGGCCTACGTGGGCCGGGACGCCTTCCTGGAAGGCGCACGGCGCTACTTCAAGGCGAACGCCTACGGGAACACCACCCTGGACGACCTGCTGTCGGTGCTCGCGGAGGTGTCCGGGCGGGACATGGCCGAATGGTCGCGGGCCTGGCTGCAGACGGCCGGCGTGAACACGCTGACCCCGGTGGTGACCTGCGACGCGGGCGGCCGGGTGACCGAGCTGGCGGTGGTCCAGGACGGCACCGCCGTGCCCGATCAGCCGACTTCGTCGGCGGGGCGCCCGCACCGGGTCGCGGTGGGCCTGTACCGGCTGGACCCGGACGGCGCTCTGGTCCGCTACGCGCGGGCCGAGGCGGACGTCGCGGGGGTGCGGACGGTCGTCGGCGAGCTGACCGGGCAGGAGAAGCCCGCGCTGGTGCTCGTCAACGACGAGGACCTGACGTACTGCAAGATCCGCTTCGACGAGGCGTCGCTGGCCACGCTGCGCTCGCACCTGGGCTCGGTGACGGACCCGCTGAGCCGCGCACTGTGCTGGTCGGCGCTGTGGAACCTGACGCGTGACGGGCTGATGCCGGCGCGGGACTTCGTCTCCCTCGTACTGGCCCACGCGGGCCGGGAAACGGACGTCGGCGTCCTCCAGATGCTGCACGCGCAGGCGCAGACCGCGGTCACCCACTACGCGGCGCCCGACTGGCGGGAGCAGGGCGGCAAGGTGCTGGCGGCGTGCGCGCTGCAGGAACTGCGGTTCGCGGAGCCGGGTTCGGAGCACCAGCTCACCTGGGCCCGCTTCTTCGCGGCGGGCGCGGCGACCGAGGGCGACTTCCAGCTGCTGCTGGGGCTGCTGGAGGGATCGGCGCGGATCGACGGGCTGGAGGTGGACCAGGAGCTGCGCTGGGACTTCCTGCTGCCGCTGGCCGCGCACGGGGCGATCGGCGAGGACGTCCTCGCGGCCGAACTGGCGCGGGACGACACGGCGTCGGGCAAGCGGCACCAGGTCCGGTGCCTGGCGGCGCGGCCGTCGGCGGCGGTCAAGGACCAGGCGTGGGCCGCGGTGGTGGAGTCGGACGCGCTGTCGAACGCGCTGGCCGAGGCGACGATCGCGGGGATGCAGCAGTCTTCGCAGCGGGGGCTGTTGGCGCCGTACACCGACCGCTACTTCGACGTCATCGAGCGGATCTGGGCCGACCGGTCGATCCAGATCGGCATGGATGTGGTGCGGGGGCTGTACCCGTCGCTCCAGGACTCCCAGGAGACCCTGGACACGACCGACGCGTGGCTGGCGGCGCACGAGTCGGCTGCGCCGGCGCTGCGCCGCCTGGTCCTGGAGTCCCGCGACGACCTGGCCCGAGCGCTGCGCGCGCAGGCCTGCGACGTGGCGGCGGGCTGACCCTGCGGGGCTCTCCCCCACCCCGCCCCTTCCCGAAACCGGGCTCTGCCCGGACCCGCGCTTCAAACGTCGGCGGGGCTGGTTTTCCCAGCCCCGCC
>NZ_JBHVYI010000048.1:0-68085 GCF_042880975.1 Streptomyces sp. NPDC058289 | reverse complement strand
ACCCCCTTCAAATACACTGTTATTTTGGGCGCCCGCGTATTTTTTTAAAACGCCCCCGCCCCCCCCCGCGCCCGCCCCCCCCCCCGAGGGGCGGGCCCTTCCGCGTCTTCCGCGTCTTCCGCGGGCAGTCCCGCGTCCCGCCCGCTAGAGCTTCTGCACCGGCGCGTACCGCAGCAGGAGCCGCTTCGGCTTCTCGTCCCCGAAGTCGATGGTGGCCTGCGCGTCCGCGCCCGCTCCCCTGACCTCCATGACCGTGCCCAGCCCGAACTGGTCGTGCGTGACCCGGTCCCCGACCACCAGCGCGATGACCGGCTTGTCGGTGGCCCGCCGCGTCGCGAACCCCGACGGGCCCGACTTCGTACGCGACGAGGACAGGAAGGACTCCGGCGAGGTGCCGAAGGAGGTCTTCGACCCGCCCGAGCCGGAAGATCCGTACCCCGAGCCCGAGCTCCGCATCGGGCCCGCAGGCTTCTGCGCCGCGCCCGTCCGCTTCCACTGCAGGTACTCGGCCGGGATCTCCTCGAGGAACCGCGACGGCGGGTTGTAGGAGGGAGTGCCCCAGGCGCTGCGCATGCTCGACCGCGTCAGGTACAGCCGCTCGCGCGCCCGCGTGATGCCGACGTAGGCGAGGCGGCGCTCCTCCTCGAGCTCCTTGGTCTGGCCCAGCGCGCGCATGTGCGGGAAGACCCCGTCCTCCATGCCGGTCAGGAAGACCACCGGGAACTCGAGGCCCTTGGCGGTGTGCAGGGTCATCAGGGTGATGACGCCGTTGCCGTCGGTGTCCTCGTCCGGGATCTGGTCGGAGTCGGCGACCAGCGCGACCTGCTCCAGGAACTCGGAGAGGGTGCCGGGGCCGACCGGCGGGGCGCCGTTCTCGGCGGCCTCGGCCGCCGCCGCTTCCCGCGCCTGCTCGAATTCCAGTGCCACGGCGGCGAGTTCCTGAAGGTTCTCGATGCGCGTCTCGTCCTGCGGGTCGGTCGAGGCTTGGAGTTCGGCGAGGTAGCCCGTGCGCTCCAGGACCGCTTCCAGGACCACCGCCGGGCCGGCGCCCGAGTCGACGATGGTGCGGAGCTCCTCCATCAGCACGTTGAAGCGCTTGACGGCATTGGTCGAGCGGGCGGCCATGCCGAAGGCTTCGTCGACCCGGCGCAGCGCCTGCGGGAAGGTGATCTTCTCGCGCATCGCGAGCGCGTCGATCATCGCCTCGGCGCGCTCGCCGATGCCGCGCTTGGGTACGTTCAGGATCCGGCGGAGCGGGACGTTGTCCTCGGGATTCGACAGGACGCGCAGGTACGCGAGGACGTCGCGGACCTCCTTGCGCTCGTAGAACCGGACGCCGCCGACGACCTTGTAGGGCAGTCCGACGCGGATGAAGATCTCCTCGAACACGCGGGACTGCGCGTTGGTCCGGTAGAAGATCGCGACGTCGCCGGCCTTCGCGTCGCCCGCGTCCGTCAGCCGGTCGATCTCGTCGGCGATGAACTGCGCCTCGTCGTGCTCGGTGTCCGCGACGTAGCCGGTGATGACGGCGCCGCTGCCGGCCTCGGTCCACAGGTTCTTCGCGCGGCGGTTCTCGTTGCGCTCGATGACCGCGTTGGCGGCGGACAGGATCGTCTGGGTGGAGCGGTAGTTCTGCTCCAGCAGGATCGTGGTCGCGTCCGCGTAGTCCTCTTCGAACTGGAGGATGTTGCGGATGGTCGCGCCGCGGAATGCGTAGATCGACTGGTCGGCGTCACCCACCACGCACAGCTCGGCGGGCGGCAGGTCCGGGTAGCCGGTGCCGACCAGCTCGCGCACGAGCGTGTACTGGGCGTGGTTGGTGTCCTGGTACTCGTCGACCAGCACGTGCCGGAAGCGGCGCCGGTAGTGCTCCGCGACCTCCGGGAAGGCCTGGAGCAGGTGGACCGTGGTCATGATGATGTCGTCGAAGTCGAGGGCGTTGGCCTCGCGCAGCCGCCCCTGGTACATCGCGTACGCCTGGGCAAGGGTCTTCTCGAAACCGTCGGCGGCCTGCCCGGCGAAGGCGTCCTCGTCGATGAGCTCGTTCTTCAGGTTCGAGATCTTGGCGCTGAACGCCTTCGGCGGGAACTTCTTCGGGTCCAGGTCCAGGTCGCGGCAGACGAGCGCCATCAGGCGCTTCGAGTCGGCCGCGTCGTAGATCGAGAAGGAGGAGGTGAAACCGAGCCGCTTGGACTCGCGGCGCAGGATGCGCACGCACGCGCTGTGGAAGGTGGAGACCCACATGGCGTTCGCGCGCGGGCCGACCAGGCCCTCGACGCGCTCCTTCATCTCACCGGCGGCCTTGTTGGTGAAGGTGATCGCCAGGATCTGGCCGGGGTGGACCCCGCGCGCGCCCAGCAGGTGGCCGATGCGGTGCGTCAGCACGCGCGTCTTGCCGGATCCGGCGCCGGCCACGATGAGCAGCGGGGAGCCCGCGTGCACCACGGCGGCACGCTGCTCCGCATTCAGCCCTTCCAGGAGCGCCGCCGGGTCGATGACGGGCCTGGGGGCACCGTCCCGGTAGTACGCGTCCCCGTGGATGGGCGCGTCGAACCGGCCCCCGAAGAGATCGTCCGCGCCCGACTCGGGGGCGGCGTGGTCTTCGGGCGGCGGGGGGACCTCTTCGGAGGGGGAGAGGTCGGCCAGGAAGCTGTCGTCAAAGAGGCTGCTCATCGCCTTCCGAGTTTAGAGGGCGGGACCGACAGCCGGTCCCGCCCCCGGAAAATCCCCGTCCCGCCCCGGAAAATTCGGCGGCATATGCCCTGCGGACCCCTCCCGCCCCCTTCCGGGGCGCCCCCTCCGGCGCTAGCGTGCTCCGCCAACCGGAAGGAGGTGCCGGCCCGTGTACACGTACGGATTCCCCTCGTCCCACCCCTCCCCCCACCGCAAGCCGCGCACCCGAAGACATCCGAACGCCCCCACCGCGGTCGTCACGACCGCGGCCCTGTCCTCCTTAGGCCTGCTCCTCCCCCACCAGGCCGCGGCGGCGCCGGCGCCCCGCCCCTCGGTGGAGGAGGTACGGACCCGCGTGGACGAGCTGCACCGGCAGGCGGGCACGGCCACCCAGGCCTACGACGCTGCGGCCGGGCGGACCGAGGAGCAGCGGGCCCTGCTGTCGGCGCTCATGGACCAGGTGGCCGGCACCACCCAGAAGCTGAACGAGGCCCGGCGGCTGCTCGGCAGCTACGCCGCCGACCGGTACCGCGGCGCCGGCGGCCTCGGCGGGACCGCGACCCTGCTGCTCAGCGACGATCCGCAGGCCTTCTTCGCGCAGACGCACCTGCTGAACCGGCTCGGCGGCCGCGAGGACGCACTGCTCACCCAGTACACCCGGGCCAGGGCGGAGACGGCCGGCAAGCGTCGGGAGGCGGCCGCGGTGGTCACGGAACTGGAGCGGGCGCAGGAGGAACTGCGCGGGCGCAAGCAGGACGTGCAGGCCCGGCTCGGGGAGGCGAACACCCTGCTCGCGCAGCTCACCGCGCCGGAGCGGGCGCGGGCCCTGGCCCCCCGGGCCCCGGCCGCTTCGGGACCGCTGCCCGCGGACGGCGCCGCGTCGGCGGCCGGCGCCAGGGCGGTCGCCTTCGCCCGGGCCCAGCTGGGAAAACCGTACGTCTGGGGCGCGACCGGCCCGCGCTCGTACGACTGTTCCGGGCTGACCCAGGCCGCCTGGCGGGCGGCGGGGGTCACGCTGCCGCGCACCACCTGGGACCAGGTGAAGGCGGCTCCGCGGATCGCGACGAAACAGCTGCGCCCGGGGGACCTGGTCTTCTTCTATGCGGACATCAGTCACGTCGGGATCTACATCGGCGGCGGCCGCATGATCCACGCCCCGCGCCCGGGGGCGTCCGTCCGCGAGGACTCGGTCTACTACCAGCCGATCTACGGGAGCGTCCGGCCCGGGTGAGCCGACTGGCCTGCGCGGGCGGCCCGTCGGCGTGTCCGTCACTCAGCGCCATCGGGTGGGCGGGCCGTCCGGCGTGGCGCTCACCGTCCGTATCAGAGGAGTTGACTCGGCGCCCGTCAACTCACCCCTTCCGTTGGTCCGTTCGTGCAGCTCGAGTCGCCGGTTCCGCCAACCGGGCCTAGCGTCTAGCACATCGAGGAGCATTTCCTGCCTTTTGCGGACAAATAGTTCGCGGCTGCGCCTCGGGGACCCGGAGGATTCACCATGCGTTCCATACGTGTCGCGTCCGTAGCCCTGCTGTCCACCGCCGCCTTCGCGCTCGCCGCGCCGATGGCTTCGGCCAATGACGGCGGGACCACGCCCAACGTCACGTCCTTCGGCTTCACCGTCTCGCCTTCCACCGTCGCCCCCGGCGGCACCGTCACGCTGAACGCCACCGGTTGCCAGGAACCGCTGGTCAAGGTCTCCTCCGGCATCTTCGACGCGGTCGAACTCAACGAGGTCAAGCCCGCCACGGCCAAGGTGGACGCGGACGCCAAGCCGGGTGCCCAGTACGAGGTCACCTTCGACTGCAAGGGCGAGAAGGGCACGACCACCCTCACGGTCGCGGGCCACTCGACCGGCACCGGCACCGGAACGACCACCCCCTCCACTCCCTCCAAGGGCGTCAAGGCCGGTCTCGGCGGTGGCGCCGGGGGCCTGAACGGCACCGAGATCGCGGCCGGTTCCGCGCTGCTGGCCGGTGCGCTCGGTGGTGGCGTGTTCCTGATGCGCCGCCGGGCGGGCGACCAGGCCTGACCGCCGGTCCCCTGGCGGCTGGTCTCCCCGACCGCTGTTCCCCCGACCACTGTTCCCCTGACCGCTGTTCCCCTGACCGCTGTTCCCCCTGACAGCCGGGCCCGTCCGACCCGCCCCTGGCGACCGGACGGGCCCGGTCCAGTACCCGGCCCCGGAACACCCGGCACCACGGAAGGAGCGCGCATCATGCCCCGCCCCCAGGAACGTACGAAGCCCCGCGGCGGCTGGGGCGTCGTTGCCGTGGTCGCCCTCAGCGGCACGTTCCTCCTCTCCAACGGGCTCGACCTGAACGGCGGTCCGCCGCAGCCCGCGCAGGCCGCCTCCCTGGTCAGCGACCCGGCCCACGACGGGGCCGCCCGCCGCCTGCCGCCGGCCCCGCAGCCGTTGAAGCCCTCCCCGCCGACCCGGATCCGGATTCCCGCCGTACAGGTCGACGCCCCGGTCACCCGGGTCGGACTCGACGCCGAGGGCTGGGTGGACGCCCCGCCGCCGCAGGACAAGAACCTGGCCGGCTGGTACGAGGGCTCCCCCGCCCCGGGGACCCGGGGCACCACGGTGATCGACGGTCACGTGGACAACAAGCAGGGTCCGGCCGTCTTCTACACGCTCGGTTCGCTCAAGCAGGGCCAGCACATCGAGGTGGACCGACAGGACGGCCGTACCGCCGTGTTCACGGTGTACGGCATCGAGGTCGTCGGCAAGAACGACTTTCCGGCGGCGCGGGTCTACGGCCCCAAGGGCGCTCCGGAGCTCCGCGTGATCACCTGCGGCGGCGGCTTCTCGAAGAAGGGGGGCTACGACGGCAACGTGGTCGTCTTCGCCCGCCTGACAGACATCCGCGGATAGCGGACGGCCATTGACCGGCACCCGACCAGCCAGGTCCGGTTACGTACCGCCACTTTCGATCATCTCGTCATCTTCCCGTTACCTTCGGGTCTAGCGTCCTCCCCCAAGCACCGACGGAGGAAGGACGTGAGGCCCTCGTGGCCAGTCATCGAAAGCCCAGGCAGCGCCCGCTCACCAGCGGCACGGCACGGAGCACCGTACGCACCACCGCCGCCACCCTCGCCCTCGCGGGCGCTGCCACCGCCACTGCCTTCGAAGGCACCTCCCACGCCGATCCGCAGCCGACGCCCTCGCAGGTCAAGGCGGAGATGGACCGGCTCTACGAGGAGGCCGAGGCCGCGACGGACCAGTACAACGGGGCGAAGGAGAAGGCCGACGAGGCGCAGCGCGCGCTCGACGGGCTGCGGGACGCGACGGCCCGCAAGACCGACCAGCTCAACACGGCCCGCAACACGCTCGGTTCGCTGGCCGCGACGCAGTACCGCAGCGGAACGCTGGGCGCCGCCGTCCAGCTGGCGATGTCCGACGATCCGCAGGAGTACCTGGACCGGGCCGCCCTCATCACCCGTGCCGGGAACCGCAACGCGGCTGACATCTCGGCCGTGCGGCGGGGGCTCGACGAGGTCGGGAAGCTCAAGGACCAGGCCGCCGGGCGCCTCTCCGACCTGCGGGTCCGCCAGCGCGAACTCGCGGGCCACAAGGCCGAGATCGAGGAGAAGCTGACCGCCGCGCAGCGGCTGCTGGCCAAGCTGACGGCCGAGGAGCGGGCGGCCTACGAGGCCCGCTCGGCCGGCCCCGCCCCTGCCGGCCCCGCCGCCCAGGCTCCGCCGCCCTCCGACGGCTCCCGCGCTGCCCGCGCGGTGGCGTTCGCGTACGGGGCGATCGGCAAGCCGTACGTGTGGGGCGCGACGGGCCCGGGCTCCTTCGACTGCTCCGGTCTGACGCAGGCGGCCTGGCGCGCGGCCGGGGTCGCGCTGCCGCGGACCACCTACACCCAGATCAATGCGGGACAGCGGGTCTCCCGCGATGCGCTGGCCCCCGGTGACCTGGTGTTCTTCTACTCCGGCGTCACGCACGTCGGCATGTACATCGGCAACGGCCAGATGATCCACGCCCCGCGCCCCGGCTCCACGGTCCGCGTCGCGCCGGTGGACTCGATGCCGTGGGCCGGAGCCTCGCGGCCCGCCTGACCGGGTCCGGACGACCGGGGCGCGGCCGACCGCGGATCAGGCGACCGCGGCTCAGGCGACCGCGGCTCAGATCAGTCGGCGGGCCGTCGCCCAGCGGGTCAGCTCGTGGCGGTTGGAGAGCTGGAGCTTGCGCAGCACCGCCGAGACGTGGGATTCCACCGTCTTGACCGAGATGAACAGCTGCTTGGCGATCTCCTTGTACGCGTACCCGCGCGCGATCAGCCGCAGCACCTCGCGCTCGCGCTGGGTGAGGCGGTCCAGGTCTTCGTCGATCGGCGGGGCGTCCGTCGAGGCGAAGGCGTCGAGCACGAAGCCCGCCAGCCGCGGCGAGAACACCGCGTCCCCGTCCTGGACGCGGAAGACGGAGTCCACCAGATCGGTGCCGGTGATCGTCTTGGTGACGTAGCCGCGGGCGCCGCCCCGGATGACCCCGATGACGTCCTCGGCGGCGTCCGACACCGACAGGGCCAGGAACCGCACCGGGTCCTCGGCGGCGCCCATCAGCGGGGCGCAGCGGCGCAGTACCTCGACGCCGCCGCCACCGGGCAGGTGCACGTCGAGGAGCACCACCTCGGGGCGGGTGGCGGTGATGACGGTGACGGCCTGGTCCACGTCGGCGGCCTCGCCGACGACCTCGACCCCGGTCCGCTCGGTCTCGCCGATCTCGGCCTGCACCCCGGTGCGGAACATCCGGTGGTCGTCGACGAGCACCACCCGGACCCTCCTGGTCACGCCGCCGGTGCTCGCGCTGTCCTCGGTCATGCTGCCTTCGCCGCCCTCTCCATCTCCAGCTCGACTTCCGTGCCGCCGTCCGGCGCGGACCGCAGTCGCGCGGTCCCGCCGTTGCGCTGCATCCGGCCGATGATCGATTCTCGTACGCCCATGCGGTCGTCCGGTACCGCGTCGATGTCGAAGCCGGGTCCGCGGTCCCGTACGGACACGAACACCGTCTGGCCCTCCACCTCGGCGTACACCTGGACGGGGCCGCCGTCGCCACCGTACTTGGCGGCATTGACCATCGCCTCGCGCGCGGCCTGCATCTGTGCGGCCAGCTTCTCGTCGAGGGGGCAGTCGCCGACGACGACCACCTCGATCTGGACCCCGTGGTGGTCCTCCACCTCGGCGGCGGTCTTCTTCACGGCCTCGGCCAGCGTCGTCGGCTCCTCACCCTCGTCCTTGCCGGTGCCCTCGGGCTTGTACAGCCAGTTGCGCAGCTCCCGCTCCTGGGCCCGGGCGAGGCGGCGCACCTCCCCGACGTCCTCGGCGTTGCGCTGGATCAGGGTGAGGGTGTGCAGCACGGAGTCGTGGACGTGGGCGGCCACCTCGGCGCGCTCCTGGGCGCGGATGCGCATCAGGCGCTCCTCGGAGAGGTCCTGGGTCATCCGGATCAGCCAGGGTCCCGCCAGGAGGGCGACGCCGACGAGGACGGCGAGCGTGGCGGTCAGTACGTTGCCGAGCTGGGCGGCGGAGCCGCGGACCACGATGAAGACGGTCAGGCCCACGCCGACCAGGGCGACGCCGGCGAGCGCGCGGGCGGCCTGCAGCAGCCGGGCGTGCCGGCCGGCGGCGGCGTTCCAGTGGGCGCGGCGGGCGTTGTCGGCCTGGCGCCAGACGAGGACCACGCCGGCTCCGACGAGCAGGGTCGGCCACACGTACCGCCCGGAGCTGCCGCCGACCTGGACCTGGGAGATGAAGATGCCCGCGCCGACGCACAGCGCGATGAGCGCGATGATCTGGCCCCGCTCGGGCTTGCGCAGCCGCCGGGTGCCGTCGGGGAGGGTGTCGAAGTAGGAGCGGTGGCCGCTGCGGCCGCCGACGCCGAGCGGTACGAAGACCCAGAACGCGGCATAGAGCAGCACGCCGAGGCCGTCGCCCCACATGAACAGTCCGAGGAAGGTGAGCCGGACCCAGACGACGGGCAGGCCCAGGTGCCCGGCGAGGCCGCGCGCGACTCCGCCGAGCATCCGGCCGTCGGCGCTGCGGTAGAGCTTGCGCTGCGGCGTCTCGTCGGAGTCCGGTGCGTACGGCGTGCGGGGGGCGGCTGCTACGGGCATGTCACCGATGGTCACACGCTCGCGGCGCCCGTGACATCAGGGCAGCCCCCCAGTTCTCTCGGGGGGATATCAGGGTTGCGCCAGGGTAGATCCGGATGCCCGCGGCGCCGGCGGACCGTCACCATGTACGCATGACCGAAGTACACGATTCCCCGCCGCCGGACGCAGGAGCCGGCTCGAGCGCGGCCGGCCCGGGTGCCGGCTCCGCTTCGCCGCTCGTCGAGCGGCCTCCGCTGCGCCGCGGCAAGCGCGACAAGGTGCTCGCGGGCGTGTGCAGCGGCCTGGGCCGGTACTTCGATCTCGACCCGGTGATATTCCGGATCGTGCTCGGCGTCCTCGCCGTCACCGGCGGCGTCGGTCTGATCTTCTACGGCTTCGCGTGGCTGCTGCTGCCCCAGGAGGGCGAGGAGGACAGCGAGGCGAAGAAGCTGCTGACCGGCCGGGTCGAAGGTTCGACGCTGGCGGCGGTCTTCGCCGCGCTGGTGGGCTGCGCCCTGTTCCTGTCGATGCTGGACAACGGCGGGCTGGCGGTCTTCTCCGTCCTGGCCGTGCTGGCGCTGGGCGGCGCGGCGTACTGGTCGCAGCGCCGGCGGAGCGGGCCCGGCGGACGGCTCCAGCCGGAGAAGGAGGAGCAGGCCGCCGCGGGCGCGGAGTTCGTGTACCCGGCGGCGACCCGCACCGGGCACCGCACCGCGCACAGTCCGGCGCCGCCCGAGACCCAGGCGCCGCCCGTGCCCGGCGGCCCGTCCTGGTGGCGGGATCCGCTGGTCAAGGACGGCACCACGGGGCCGGTCGGCTCGACGGGGTACCTGTGGGGCCCCGAGGACTCGGCCGAGGTCGTCCCGGGCAGCGGCCCGGCCACGGCTGCGCCGTCCGGGGAACGCACCCCCGGGGAGCGCCCCGGCGGCATCGGCGGCCGGGTGTTCGTACTGGCCGCGCTGGCCGGGAGCACGGCCACCGCCGCGGTCTGGGAAGGCAGCACCCTGAGCCACGCCCTGCAGGTCGGCTGCGCCGCCGCCCTCGCCGTCTTCGGCCTCGGGCTCGCGGTGAGCTCGGTGAAGGGCCGCACCGGTTTCGGCACGGTGCTGCTCTCGGTGATCACGGCCGTCCTGCTGGCCGGGTCGGTCGCGCTGCCCAAGGACATCAGTACCGACTGGCGCGTCGTGGACTGGCATCCGACCGCGGTGGCCGAGGTGGAGCCGGTGTACGAGGCGGGGACCGGGCTCGCCACCTTGGACCTCAGCCACGTGGACGTGCCCAAGGGCACCACCGTGCCCGTCCGTGCCTCCATCGACGCGGGCCGACTGCGGGTGATCCTCCCGAGGGAGGTCACCGCGAAGACGGAGGCGACGATCAGGCTGGGCGACATCCAGATGCCGGGCGACACCGGCGAGGACGTACGGGTGCGCAACCGCACCGAGACCCGGACGGCGACCCTGCCCCCCGACTCGGGCACCAAGGCCGGCGGCACGATCGAGCTGCACCTCAGCGCAGGTGTGGGACAGGTGGAGGTGGCCCGTGCGGCGTCATGAGTTCCAGCCGGGACGGCTGATCGCGGGACTGGTCCTGATGGCGGCCGGGGTGCTCTATCTCCTCGGCGCGGCGGGCGAGGCCGATCCACCCTGGTTCTTCGTCCTCATGATGACCGCGGGCGGTCTCGCCTTCGCCGCCGTCGCCGGGCTGGTGACCTACGCCGTGCGCCGCGACCGGCGCGAGCGGATCAGCGAGTCCAGCGACAGGTAGGGCGCCCCGGCGAGGACCAGCGGGGTCCAGGCCATCAGGTAGATCAGGTCGTTGCCGTAGTAGTAGGGGGTCACCGCCCAGGACACGGTGAGCCACAGGCTGAGCGAGATCAGGGCCCCGCCGACGGACGCGATCCGGGTCAGCAGTCCGGCCAGGACCCCCAGGCCGACCAGGAGTTCCCCGATGGCCAGGGCCACGGCGAAGCCGACGGGCGCCTTCAGGGCCAGGTCCACCATGGCCGGGATCGCCGAGGTGTCGCGCACCCCGTTCATCAGCTCGCCGATGGAGCCGCTGCCGGTGGCGGACAGGAACGCCGAGTCGGTCAGCTTGTCCAGGCCTGCGTAGACGAAGGTCACGCCGAGGAAGATCCGCAGGGGCAGGAGCGCGTGGCGGGCGGCGAGCTCGCGCAGGCCGCTCGGTCCGGTGGATGCGTCAGGGGCGCCGGGGGGGACGTCAGTTCGGGTCACGCGCTATGTGTACCCGCTTCACTCCGCCACGTCGATGGTGCACCGGTTGGATTCCACCCCCGCGGCGGTGACGACCTGGATCTCGATCCGCCCCGGCTCCACTTCCGCCGGGACCGGCACGGTCAGCACGGCGTCGGACGGATTGGTGAAGCCGCCCGCCACCGGGACCAGCGGTACGTGCACATGGACCGCGCCCACTCGGACCACCAGCTGGGCCAGCATCTCCGGCGTCTGCGCCCCCGGCGGGACGAAGCCCACTCCGCGGATCTCGATGTCGTCCCCGGGGCGGATCGCCGCGTCCAGATCCCCGGGCTCGCGTCTGCGCACCACCGACAGGACGAGAGGGCGGCTGCCCTCGGCGTACTTCGCCGCCAGGTACACGGCCGCCGACAGCGCCACCAGCAGAGCCAGCGCCCACGGCAGGGCCGGCAGCCGGTCCGGGAACCGGGCCAGCGAGACCCCCGCGAAGCCCAGCACCACCGCGGAGACCAGCACGTACTGGGCGTCCGGGAAGGAGCCCCGGCCCGCGTCGTCCGTCAGCAGGTCCGCCCCGGACGGGCGGTCAGCCGGCAGCTTCTGCAACCGCTGCCCCATGATCCGTACGGAGACCACCCGGCGCACCAGCACCGCGACCCCCGAGGTCAGCCCGAGCACCGCCAGTAGCGGCAGCGCCCGGTCGAGCGCGAAACCCTCGTACAGCGCCTGGCGCTCGGGTCCCGGTGAGGAGGCGGCCAGCCGCAGCGCGGGCAGCAGCGTCGCGAAGGCGGTGAGCACCAGCCAGGCGCTCGGCACCGCCTTCGAGGTGGACAGCCGGTTGTCCTCACCGACCAGCGGGGCCAGCAGACCGCCCCGGAACGTCTGCGCGCGGGCCGCCACCGTCAGCAGGGCGGCCAGCACGAGGGCGGCCAGCAGCCCGGCGGTGCGCGCCGTGGACCAGCCGGTGCCGAGCGCGGTGCCGACCTGGACCAGGAGCAGCACCCCCGCGGCGATCCACACGGCGAGGACGGCCCGCCGGGAGAACAGGTAGAGCCAGGAATTGCCCGCCTCCCGGCCCCGGTCGGCGACCGTCCGGGCCGACAGGGTCAGCTCGTCGGAGACCCACTGGCGGGAGGCCCCGAGGGAGTGGGCCACGGCGGCCGGAACCCCCTGCCCGGAGGCGAACTCGTCGCGCTTCGCCAGGAACGCTGCGACCGCGCGGCGGTGCCCCTCTCGTGTGCAGTCCTCGCAGGCACAGGCTGCGGTATGGGTGCTTCTGGACATCTCTTGGACAGCCACGAACGTGCCGCCTCTCTGAACTACGGTGCAATGCCAGCGAATTGTGCACCACTGCGGCAGTGTTCCGGATTGCGCACGATGTCAGAGCAGGTGATTAACCGTTCATGATGTTGACGGACCCGCTCCAGCGGTCTCCAGCAGCGGCTGGCAGTTGGCCCAGGCCGCCAGGTCCGACCCGAACCGTTCCCGGGTCGCGATCGCACTGTGGTGGCTGATGAGCACCGCTTTTCCGGCCGCCCGTGCGATCAACTGCACCTGTGCGGCCCGCTCCGCCGCGATGAACCACCACGCGGCGGCCTCCACCGAGTCGCCGACCGTCAGCAGCCCGAGGTTCCGCAGCACCAGCGCCTTGTAGGGGCCGAGCGCACCCGCGATCCGCTCGGCGTCCCCGGAGCCCGCAGCCCCGCCGCCCAAGGCCCCGCCGCCCAAAAACTCGTCGAGCAGCGCGTGGTCCTCGTAGAAGGCGCAGGCCTCCTGGGTGACGGGGGCGAGCAGTTCGCCGAGCGCGGCGAGCGCCCTGCCGTACGGGGCCTGCGTGCGGACGACGGCCACCACGGCGGGCCGGGCCCGGTGGACGGCCGCGTGCACGGCGAAGGCCAGCTGGTTGACCCTGCGCTCCCCCTGGCGGACCCGCCCTTCGCCGTCGACCAGCAGCAGATCGTCGGGGCCGATCGCGCCGAAGGCCCGGCCGAAGGGGTTCACCCAGTAGCAGTCCTCGAACTCCGGGTCCCGGGCGCTGACGTGCCCGCCCACCCCGTCCTCGTACCCGAGCCTCCCCAGCAGCCGCAGCACCCCGGCGAGCCGCTCCTTGCGGTGCGCGCGCTCCTCCCCGGGGGTGGCGAACACCGGCGGCATCTCGAAGCCCAGCCGCTCGACGGGCACGGGTGCGGGTGCGGATGCGGGTGCGAGTCGCTCGGTCATGGCCCCTCCTTCAAGGTCGCGGCGCAAAGTACCGGCGACCGGCCGAAGAGGCCATACACGCGGCGAGGCCGCCGCTCCCTGCGCGGGAGCGGCGGCCTCGTCACCTACGGCCGGGCGGGTGGGACTACTCCCACTCGATGGTGCCCGGGGGCTTGCTCGTGCAGTCCAGGACGACGCGGTTGACGTCCGGCACCTCGTTGGTGATGCGGGTGGAGATCCGCGCGAGCACCTCGTACGGCATGCGCGTCCAGTCCGCGGTCATCGCGTCCTCGGAGGAGACGGGGCGCAGCACGATCGGGTGGCCGTACGTACGGCCGTCACCCTGGACGCCGACGCTGCGGACATCGGCCAGCAGGACGACCGGGCACTGCCAGATCTCGCGGTCCAGGCCGGCTGCCGTGAGCTCGTGGCGGGCGATGGCGTCGGCCTCGCGGAGCAGGTCCAGGCGCTCCTTGGTGACCTCGCCGACGATGCGGATGCCGAGGCCGGGGCCGGGGAACGGCTGGCGCTGGACGATCTCGGCGGGCAGGCCGAGCTCCTGGCCGACCATCCGGACCTCGTCCTTGAACAGCTGGCGCAGCGGCTCGACGAGCTCGAACTCGATGTCCTCGGGGAGCCCGCCCACGTTGTGGTGGGACTTGATGTTGGCGGTGCCGGTGCCGCCGCCGGACTCGACGACGTCCGGGTACAGGGTGCCCTGGACCAGGAAGGCCACCGCCGGGCCGTCCTCCTGGAGGATCTCCAGCTGGGCCTGCTCGAAGACGCGGATGAACTCGCGGCCGATGATCTTGCGCTTGGTCTCCGGGTCGGAGACGCCGGCCAGCGCGTTCAGGAAGCGCTCCTGCGCGTCGACGACCTTCAGCTGCACGCCGGTGGCGGCGACGAAGTCCTTCTCGACCTGCTCGGTCTCGCCCTTGCGCATCAGACCGTGGTCCACGTACACGCAGGTGAGCTGCGAGCCGATGGCCTTCTGTACGAGGGCCGCGGCGACCGCGGAGTCCACGCCGCCGGACAGGCCGCAGATGGCGCGCTTGTCGCCGACCTGCTCGCGGATGAGGGCGACCTGCTCCTCGACGATGTTGCCGGGGGTCCAGGTGGGCTGCAGGCCCGCACCGCGGTAGAGGAAGTGCTCCAGGATCTGCTGGCCGTGCGTGGAGTGCATCACCTCGGGGTGGTACTGCACGCCGTAGAGCTTCTTCTCGTCGTTCTCGAAGGCCGCGACCGGGACGACGTCGGTCGACGCGGTGACGGTGAAGCCCTCGGGAGCGGCGGAGCAGGCGTCGCCGTGGGACATCCACACCGACTGGTTCTCGGGGGTGCCCTCGAAGAGGGTGGATCCGGCCTTGGAGACGGCCAGCGGGGTGCGGCCGTACTCGCGCGAGCCGGTGTTGTCGACGGTGCCGCCGAGGGTGACCGCCATGAGCTGGAAGCCGTAGCACATGCCGAAGACGGGGACGCCGGCCTCGAAGATCGCGCCGTCGAGCTGGGGGGCGCCCTCCTCGTAGACGGAGGACGGGCCGCCGGACAGGATGATCGCCTTCGGGTTCTTGGCGAGCATCTCGGCCACGGGCATCGTGCTGGGCACGACCTCGGAGTAGACCCGTGCCTCGCGGACGCGGCGGGCGATCAGCTGCGCGTACTGGGCGCCGAAGTCGACGACGAGAACCGTGTCCGGGGCGCTGTCGTGGGTGGCGAAGGTGGCTTCTGGCACGGGGCAGGCCTTCCGGCGGAAAGAGGGGGTTGTTTTGTCGATTCTAACGGGGGACGGATACCCCTCTTCGTCTCACCGTCCGAACCGGCTTGGCACGGAGCGGGACAGAGGGCCATAATCCCTCCATGCGCAAGCAGCTGAGCTTCCTCTTTACCTATGGCACCGGCCGGTCCGGTCGCCATGGGTCATCGTGATGCTCGCTTGAGCCACTGACTTCCCAGAGCGCCCCGGTCCGACAGGACCGGGGCGCTCTGGCGTTCCCGCTCCGGTCGGACCCCACCGACAGGAGACCGACCATGAGCACGACCACGATCACCGCCGCGTCCGCCGCGTCCGCCGCCGCCACCATCACCCCCGAGCAGCTGATCGCCGGCTCCCGCGAGCGGATCGACGCCATCGACGACCGGATCATCGGCCTGATCCAAGAACGGATGGCCGTCTCGACCGTCATCCAGGAGGCCCGGATCGGCTCGGGCGGGCGCCGGGTGCACCTGTCGCGGGAGATGGAGGTCCTGAGTCACTGGAGCGACGCCCTCGGCAAGCCCGGCACCACGCTCGCGATGACCTTGCTGGAGCTGTGCCGCGGCCGGGTCTGAGGCCCGCGGGGGCGCCCGTGACGCCTGTTCGTCACCCGTCCGGACCGTGACCGCCCCCACGGCCCTTCGTTGATGCGGGTGACCGTGCCAGCCAGGTGCGGACCGCAGCACCACGCGTGGCTCCGCTGGAGCGATGAGACGCACCCCCTGCGGGGCGTGCGTCGTGGGACCTCGCTCCTTCTTGTGACCGGACGGCAGGGGACAGCAGCCCGGTCACCACACGAAGGACGGCCGGCCCGGGGGACGCCCCGGACCGGCCGTTCTTCTGTTTCCCCCGTGACGCGCGTTTCCCCCGTTACGCGCGGCCGGTGACCCGGCGGCGGAACGCCAGGAACACCGCGCCACCGGCGGCCACGAGGGCCGCACCGGCGATCAGGAGCGGCCCGGCGGTGGAGCCGGTCTCGGCGAGGCCGCCGTTCGGCGACTTGCCGCCGGTACTGGCGCCCGGGCTCGGAGTGGTGCTCGTACCCGGCGTGGCCGCCGGGCTCGTGGGAGCCGTCGGTGTCGGGCTCGCGGTGGTCGGAGCCGGGGTCGGCGTGGGAGTGGTGTCCTTGCCGTTGATCACGAAGGCGGCCTTGTTGTTGGCGTGGTTCGGGTCCCAGGCCTGCGGGGTGGTGCCCTTGTCGGACCACTGGCCGACCGAGACGGACCCGGTGGCGGCCGCCACCACCTTCTCGATCTTCAGCTCGAACGGGTACGAGAACTTCTGCTTCTCCCCGACGACGTGGGACGTCGAGCAGTAGTAGCGCGGGGCGCCCAGCTCCTCCTCGAGGTGATCGCCGGTGGCGGTACGGGGAGAGCAGGCCTCGGGCACCTTGGTGACCTTCGCGCCGGCCGGGATCACGATGTCCGCCATGGCCACGTCCTCACCCGAACGGAAGTAGGCGATCCACGCCGGGCCGTCGTTCTGGAAGCCGAGGTCGACCTTGACGGTCTCGCCCGCCTTGCCCTTGACCGAGGTGCCGGTCGCGGCCAGGTCGGCGGTGTTCTTCGCCGAGAAGTCGAAGTCGTGCCAGTTGTTCCACGGGTCCAGGTCCGCCGAGCGGGGCGCGCTCTTGGCCGCACGCTTCCTGAACTCCAGCTTCTTGCCCGTGCTCGGCTTGACCAGCTTCTGCGCGGTCTTCGGCTGATCGCCGACCTCGTGCACCGCGTAGATCAGGCTCTCGAGGAAGGCGTGCGGGGCGGCCTTGAGGGTCAGCGGACCGGAGATCTCGTAGAACTCGCCCGGCTGGACCTCGTTGTCGAAGGTGCAGACCGTCGTGCCCCAGCCCTTGTCCCAGGGCCGGCCCTGGGTGTCGTCCTGGCTGTAGGCGCAGTTGTCGTACTCCTCGACCAGGTCCATCCCGTGCGTGGTCTTCAGCTCCAGCGCCACGCCCTTGGCCGACTCGGTGCCCGTGTTGCCGAAGGCGATCGGCAGCGGCTGCGTCTCGCCCGGGGTCACCTTGGCCTTGAGCTTGGACTTCTCCATCACCAGGTCGGGGCCGCCGATCCTGACCTTCGTCGTGGTGGACTTGAAAGTTGCGCCCTCCGCCGATCCGGTCATCGTCAGGTCGGCGACCGCACCGGGCTTGCTGCCCTTGGCGGCGGTGAGGTCCAGGGCCCCCACCCAGTCCTCGCCGTCCGAGATGCCCCAGTGGTTGGTGCACGTGACCGCCGTCGCCGTGAGGGTGCAGCGGCTGGACTGCCCCTCGGTGAGCGAGACGTCCGCAACGCCCTTGAGCGGGCCGAGGTCGACCGTGTAGGTGGGCGGACGCTGGAACTCGTTCACGGTCCCGTTCTCGACCCGGAAGTCGACCGTGGCCTTCTGCGGCTTGCCCTCCTGCCCCGGGTGCGGGAACAGGCCGATCTCCGCCGGGCTGGTGAGCGTGAACACCGGGTCCGCGGCGTTCGCAGGGGTGGCGGCCAGTCCGACGGCCACCAGGCCGGCTGCCGCCAGCAGGGAGATGCGCTTTCTCATGCCGGTGTTGACCGATAAAGGCCCTCCACGGTTGCCCCCTTCACCCTGTGACGGACGCCACACCTCCGTAGCGGGATTCCCCTACAACCATCCGGGCCGCGCAGATGTCTTGCATGTAGTTCGGCGGGTACCGCGCTCGGAGGGGGAGTGCGGTGCCCGCCGAAGTCATTCGGCGGGCACCGCGGTGTCGGCGGACGTTCGGTGGCCGGTCGGCGGCTACTCGGCGGGGGACGCCGAGCGCGGCGGAACCTCCGGTATCGCCAGGAACGGCAGGCGCAGCGCCCCGAAGGCCTCCTTCGGCACCGCCGGTCGGACCGGTTCCACGGCCGTCAGGCGGGTGTAGGCCGCCCCCTGCTCCGGGCGCGGGTCGCGCTCGCCGTTGTTCGGCCAGTAGGACATCGCCCGTTCCGCCTGCGCGGTGATCGTCAGCGACGGGTTGACCCCGAGGTTCGCGGAGACCGCCGAACCGTCCACCACCGAGATGCCCGGGTGCCCGTAGAGCCGGTGGTACGGGTCGATCACGCCCTCCTCGGGCGAGGCGCCGATGGGGCAGCCGCCGAGGAAGTGCGCCGTCAGCGGGGTGCCCATCAGCTCGCCGACGTTGCTGCCCGGGAATCCGTTGATCTCCTCGGCCAGCAGCGTCGCCGCCCGCGTGGCCTCGGCGATCTGCACGGGGTTGGGCGCTCCGTGGCCCTGCCGGGCGGTGAGCAGGCCCTTCCCTATGCCGCCGGGCTTGCGGTAGGTGGTCAGGGAGTTGTCCAGGGACTGCATGACCAGGCCGATGATGGTCCGCTCCGACCAGCGCCGGTTGGACAGCGAGCGCAGCAGCTGCACGGGGTGCCGGACGGTGCGCCCGAACCAGGCGCGGACCCGGTGGGTGGAGTAGGGCACCTGGAGGATGGTCATGAACCCCATCGCGTTGGAGCCCTTGCCGTAGCGCACCGGCTCGATGTGCGTGTCGGCGTTGGGGTGCACCGAGGAGGTGATGGCCACGCCCCGCGTGAAGTCGGCCCGCTTGTCCTTGCCGTGCCGCTTGCGGTAGCGGCGGTCATCGGTCTGCGCGCCTACGAGGCCTTCGGAGTTGGTCCGGGTCAGATCGCCGAGCCGGTCCGAGAGGCGGGGCAGCTCGCCGAGGTCCTTCATCGTGTGCAGGAGGGTCTGGGTGCCGTACGTGCCCGCCGCGACGACCACGTGGCGGGCGCGCAGCACCTTGGGCTCGGCGCGGCGGCGGCCCTCGGTGGGGACGGTGCGGACCCGGTAGCCGCCGTCGGGGTGGTCGGAGAGGGCGGTGACCGTGGTCATGGGGTGGATGACGGCGCCGGCCCGCTCCGCGAGGTGCAGGTAGTTCTCGTTGAGGGTGTTCTTCGCGCCGTGCCGGCAGCCGGTCATGCACTCCCCGCACTCGGTGCAGGCCTTGCGGGCGGGGCCGGCGCCGCCGAAGTACGGGTCGGCGACCTCGTCACCGGGGCGGACCTTGCCCTGGCCCTCGGCATCGTCGCCGTCCCCGAAGAAGACGCCGACCGGGGCCATGTGGAAGGAGTCCGCGACGCCCATCTTGGCGGCGGCCGCCTTGAGGTGGACGTCGGAGGGGGTCGTCGTCGGGTTGAGCCGGACCCCCAGCATCCGCTTGGCCTGGTCGTAGTAGGGGGCGAGCTCGTCCTGCCAGTCCGTGATGGACGCCCACTGCCGGTCCTCGAAGAAGGCGGTGGGGGGCACGTAGAGGGTGTTGGCGTAGTTGAGGGAGCCGCCGCCGACCCCGGCGCCCGCGAGGACCATCACGTTGCCGAGGAGGTGGATGCGCTGGATCCCGTACAGGCCGAGGGCGGGTGCCCACAGGTAGTTGCGCAGGTCCCAGCTGTTCTTCGGCAGGCTCTCGCGGGTGAACCGGCGCCCTGCCTCGAGGACGCCGACCCGGTACCCCTTCTCGGAGAGCCGCAGCGCCGAAACCGACCCTCCGAAACCCGATCCGATGACGATGACGTCGTAGTCGTACGACACTGCGGTGCCTCCCAAGCGGAACGGACTAGCGGAGTCGGAACGCCTTCATGACCTGGAGGCTGCGGGTCATGAACGCCGCGTACTTCTCGTCGTCCATCCCGAACGAGGGCGCCATCGGCAGCAGCCGCTGGTGGGCGACGGTCTGGGCCTCGGTGTACTTGAGGATGCCCTCGGAGCCGTGGCGGCGGCCGAGGCCGGATTCCTTCATGCCGCCCATGGGCGCCTGGGCGGAGCCGTAGGCCGGGGCGTAGCCCTCGTTGATGTTGACGGTGCCGGTGCGCAGGCGGGCCGAGACGGCGTGGCCGCGGCGGGCGTCCTTCGTCCACACGCTGGAGTTCAGGCCGTAGGAGGTGCCGTTGGCCTCTTCGATGACCTCGTCCTCGTCGGTGAAGCGGTAGATGGAGACGACCGGACCGAAGGTCTCCTCCCCGCACACCGCCATCGCGGTCTCCACGCCGTCGAGGATGGTCGGCTCGTAGAAGAGCGGGCCGATGTCGGGGCGGGCGACGCCGCCGGTGACGAGGGTGGCGCCCTTGGCCACGGCGTCGTCCACGTGCCGCTGTACGGCGGCCAGCTGGCGTTCGCCGGCCAGGGAGCCCATGTCCGCGCCGTAGGCGAGGGAGGAACCGAGGCGCATGGCCTTCGTCCGGGCGGCGAACCGGGCGACGAACTCGTCGGCGATCGAGGCGTGGACGTACAGCCGCTCGATGGAGATGCAGAGCTGGCCCGCGGAGGAGAAGCAGGCACGGACGGCGCCCGCGGCGGCCTTCTCCACGTCGGCGTCGCGCAGGACGAGCATGGCGTTCTTGCCGCCGAGCTCGAGGGAGACCCCGACCAGGCGGGCGGCCGCACCCTGGGCGACCTCGCGGCCGGTACGCGTGGAGCCGGTGAACGAAACGTAGTCGGCGTGCCGGACCACCTCGGGGCCGACGACCGGGCCCTCGCCGAGGACGATCTGGAACACCTCGGCCGGCAGGCCCGCCTCGATCATCAGGTCGCGGGCCCACAGCGCGGTGAGCGCGGTCTCGGTGTCGGGCTTCATCACGACGGCGTTGCCCGCCACGAAGGCGGGCAGGGCGTCGCCGATGGAGAGCTCGAGGGGGTAGTTCCACGGGGCGATCTGGCCGATGACCCCGCGCGGCTGGCGCAGCTCGGTGACCTTGGTGAGGGTGGGCATGGCGCCCGTGTGGCCCTTGGGGCGCAGGTACGAGGGCGCCTTGCGGCCGTAGTGCCGGGCCGCGATCGAGACGGCCTGGACCTCCTCGTGGGCGTGCAGGCGGGCCTTGCCGGTCTCCAGCTGGATCAGGTCGAGCACCTCGGCCTGCCGGGAGAGGACCAGGTCGTGGAAGCGCAGTAGTACGGCGGCCCGGGCGCGGACGGGCACGGCGGCCCAGGCGGGCTGCGCGGCGCGGGCCGCGGCGAAGGCCGCCGCCACGTCCTCGGGGGTGGCTTCGGGGAGCTCCGCGAGGCGGTCCCCGGTGAAGGGGCTGTGGTTGGCGGTGCGGCCGGAGCCGGCCACTCCGCGGGTCAGCCGGGCGACCAGTTCGGGGGTCACCACGTCGGCGGCGCTCCGGGCGCCGGCCGGGGCGGGGGCGACCGGGTTGGTGGGCTGCGGGGCGCTGCGGAGGGGGGCCGGGGCCTGCGTGTCCGTCATGGCCGTGAGCGTATTGCGCCCGGGGGTGCTTTGGGTACCCGCCGGTAACCGGATTTTGCCATTTCCGCCAGTGATCGCTGGCAGGATGGCGGAATCCGGGCACCGGGGCACCGGGGCACCCGTCAAGACACCCCTCAGGCGGCCGGGGCCGGCTGCCAGCCGCTGAGCACGATGTCGAACTGCTCCCGGGTCGTGTCCCAGTCCGCGACCGGACCCGACATGTACACCGCGTACTCGGTGCCGTCCGGCGCGTAGTACATCTGCTCGATGGCCTTGCGCGGCCCGGTGAAGGCCCCGGTCTTCTCCGTCCAGACGAACTCCCACAGGGCGGCCTTGACCTGCCCGCGGAAGGTGTTCGGGTGCAGGGTCAGGCGTTGGTAGTCGGAGCGCTTCTGGACCTGCTTCTCCAGGTCCAGCAGGTGTGCGAACGGGTCCTTGAACGTCGGCTTGCGGTCCATCGCGATCCGGATGAAGTGCTTGCCGCCGTCCCGGGTGTAGTCGATCTGCGACCCGTCCTCCCGGCGCTTCCAGCCGTCCGGGACGAAGAGGGCGAAGCCCTCCTTGTCGACCACCTTCGACCAGCCCGCCGGCGGAGTCTTCTCCGCCTGCCCCTTGGCATCCCCGGTGCCGGACGAGGCACCCGCCGACGCGTCCGGCGAACCGGCCGTCCGGCCCGGAATACCGCCGTCCGTGGGGGAATCGCTGGTGTACTTCAGGATCCCGAACACCCCGCCGCCGCCGAGCAGCGCCGCCACGACGGCGACGACCGCCGCACGCCTGATCCGGCCGGGGGCCCCGGTGTCCCCGCGGCCCGGCCCTGCCGGTCCGGCCTCGGACCGCGCGACGAGCACGGGATCCGGCCCCGTCTCCGGGGCCCGGCCCTGCTCCGGCCCCTGGCCCTGCTCCCCTTCACCGGGCAGCCGGGTCGTGTCCGCCGGGTCGTTCCGGGCGGCGCCCAGCTCCTCGGAGCCCATCGCGCGCGTGGGTACGTACGCCTGCGCCGCCCTCGGCTCGCGGCCCTCCATCGCCTGCAGCAGCATCTGCTCGGCCTCGTCGGCCGACGGCCGCTTCGCCGGGTCCTTGCGCAGCAGCGCCGTGATGACCGGGGCCAGCGCGCCCGCGTGGGTCGGGGCGGGCGGCTCCTCGTTCACCACGGCCTGGAGGCTGGAGATCGGCGAGGTGCGGCGGAAGGGCGAGCGGGCCTCGACGGCCGTGTACAGCGTCGCGCCGAGCGACCACAGGTCGGAGGCCGGGTCGGGGGACCCGCCGGTGACCCGCTCGGGGGCCAGGTAGTCGATGGAGCCGATGAGTTCGCCGGTGCGCGTGATGGAGGAATCGCCCTCGATCGCGGCGATGCCGAAGTCGGCGAGCATCACCCGCCCGTCCTTGGCGAGCATCACGTTGCCCGGTTTCACGTCCCGGTGCAGGACGCCGACCGCGTGCGCGGCGCGCAGCGCACCGAGCACGTGCAGCCCGATGCGGGCCGCCTCACGGGGTTCGATCCGGCCGGCCGTCTTCGCCGCGTCCGCGAGGGAGGGGCCGTCGATGTACTCCATGACGATCCAGGGCCGGTCGTCGTGTTCCAGTACGTCGTGGACCGTGACGACCGCCGGATGCTGGATCCGGGCCGCGGCCCGGGCCTCCTTCTGCGTCCGGGCGTGCAGGACGTCCCGGTCGGCCTGGGCGACGTACAGGCCCGCCGTCAGTTCCTTGACCGCGACCGTCCTGTGCAGCAGCTCATCGTGTGCGCGCCACACCTTGCCCATGCCGCCCCTGCCGATGGGCTCCACGAGCCGGTACCGGCCCGCGAGCACCGCACCCGCACCTGTCTGCTGTTCCACGAATCCCCGCCGCCGCTCTGTGCACTTCCGGTCAGACTACGGAGATCCCGGCCGACGGCGGAACCACTCGGCGGTGGTTGGGCCGCACTGTGACGCAATCGCCGTACTGATACCACGTCAGCCGCCGCTCTTGTAGCTGGCCGTCGCCTGCTCGAAGGTTTCGGTGACCTTGCCCTCCTGGTCCTGCGGGCCGGTGACCATGACCACGTGGTAGGAACCTCCGAGCGCGACGACGAAGTTGCGGGCCACGACGGAGCGGCCGTTGCCGTCGATCCAGGTGTACCGGCCGGTGACCCGGAGCTGGTTGCCGACCTTGGTGGACTTGATGTCGCTGACGCTCGACCAGGTGGAGGAGCGGTACGGAGCCAGCTCGGGCTCCTTGTCCTTCTGGTAGGTGGCCGGGTCGGGGTTGCCCTCGACCTTGTCCCGGCCGGGGACGACGGTCAGGACGAAGTCCCCCTCCGTGTACCGGACCTGACCGGACTCGTTCATTCCGCGGCGCTCCCAGCCGTTCGGAACGTTGATCGAGAAGTGCTCGGCGTCCTGCTGGGCCGTGTACCCGGCCGGAGCGGGGGCTTGGGGCTGCGGAGCCGACTTGGACTCGGGCGGGTTCGCGGAGGGGCTCGGAGCCTGGCCGGACCCGCTCGGCTTCGCGCTCGGCTTCGCGCTCTGGCCCGGGCTCTGCGACTGGGTCGCGGCGGGCTGCTTCATACCGGCGGCCTTCTGCCCGCCCTGCGGATCGGCGGAGCGGGGCATGAAGAACAGCGCGTAGGCCACGGCTCCCGAGAGCAGGACGAGGATCCCGAGTAACAGGGAACGCCCCAGCGAGCGCGGCTTGCGGGGGTGTTCGGCACTGCGGTGCCGGCCGTGCAGGTCGGCTCGCCGCCGTACGACGGGCAGCCTGGCCGGATCCTCCACCACCGGGGGCAGCATCGCGAAGCCGCCGTCGGGCTCCGGAGCGGACCGCACGAGGGAACGCAGCCAGCCGCGCAGCTCCTCGAAGTCCGGGCGCTCGGTCGGGTCCTGGCGCAGCAGGGACTCCACGACCGGGCGCAGCGGGCCGCACTCCTCGGCGAAGGCGGGGGGCTCGGCACAGACCATCTCCACGAGCTCGGCGACGCTGTCCTCGGGGTACGGGGCATGGCCCTGTACGGCGCGGTACAGGAGCGCGCCGAGCCCCCAGAGGTCGGTGGCCGGCCCGACCGGCGCGGCCAACTGCCACGGCCCGTGCACGGCCTGCGCCTGCTCGGGAGCCCACCGCTCGGTGACGGCCCCGACCACGGCCATCCGCGTCTGCCGGGCCCGCTCCGCATCGAGCCCGCTCCGCGGCCCGCTCCCCCACCCGTCGCCCCCACCACCGGCACGCACCGCCCCGCGCCCACCGTCCCCGGCGGCTGCCGGGTACTGAGCGGCACTCGGCGGACCGGCCTGGCCGTAACCTTCGGCCCCGGGAGCCGCCGGATACCCGGCACTGCCCTGCGGGCGGGTCTGCGGGCCGGTCTGACCGTAACCGTCGGCCCTCGGGGCCGCCTGGTACCCGGCACCGCCCTGCCGACCGCTCTGCGGGCCGGTCTGCGGGCCCGTCTGCGGGCCCGTCTGGCCGGGGCCGCGGGCCCCGGAAGCCTCCGCGTACCCGGCTGCGCCTTGTGGACCGGTCTGCCGAGCGCCCTGTCCGTCCTCCCGGGTCGCGGGAATCGCCGCGTACCCGGCGCTGCCCTGCGGGCCGGCCTGCCCGTACCCACCGGCCCCGGCCGCCGCCGCGTATCCGGCGGCGCTCTGCGGTCCGGCCTCAGGACCGGCCTGCGAACCGCCCTGCCCGGCACCCGCCGGATCCGGGCGGCCCGGACCGAGCTGGGGCTGCCCGCCGTATCCGGTGTCGTCCCGCGCGACCGGCCGGCCGAAGCCCGCCTGATCCTGCTCCGGGCGGCCCGGTCCCGGCGAAGGCTGCCCGGGGCTCTGGCCGTCGCCGTCGGCCCGGCCGTCGGGGGTGTCCGCCTGCTGGTAGCCCTGGGGAAGGGCGAGTTGCGCCGGCAGCGCGGCACGGGCCGGCGGCTCCGCTTCGGCCGGGGGCAGGGCCTGGCGGCGCGGGGTGGCGCCGTGCCAGGTCGCGCCGCTGTCCGGGCCGCCGTACGGGTACGAGTACCCCTGCGGCAGCTTCGACCCCTGGGGCCTCGGCTCCGCTTCCTGCTCCGGCGCGGCCTCCGAACCGGCCCTGCGCTGCTCGGTGATCCGCGCGGCGGCCTGGGCCCCGGCCCGGTACGCCGCGATGGCCCCGGCCCGCGCAGCGGCCTTCAGATCGGGCCGCTCCCCGGCGGCACCCTGGGTACCGGGAGCACCGGAAGGGGCAGGGGCGCCGGAGGCGCCGTGAACACCGGACGCACCAGGCGCACCGGAAGCCGCAAGGGCGCCGGGGATGCCAGGGGCACCGGGAGTACCCGAAGTCGTCAGGGCGCCGGGGGCGCCGGAAGCACCCGATGCATCAGGACCGTTCGCGGTCCCGGGGCTTATGTGGTCCCGGTAGCGCGGCCCGGTGTCGTACCCCGGAGCCACGAGCGGCGCGTACTCCGCCGTGTTCCCGCCCGCCGGGACGGCCGTACCCGCGCCGGCCCCGCCGTCTCGCCCGGACCGCTCCGCGGGCCCGCCCCCGTACCGGTCGTCGTACCGGTCGTCGTACCGTCCTCCGGGCTCCCCGCCCTGCTGCCCGCCGACCGACCCCGCCCCGGGCCCGGCCCCCTGCCCGGAACCGGCATCCGCCGCCGGCCCGCCCCAGGAGCCGCCGTACCCCGCGCCGGCCTCATGCACTCCCGGGGAGCCTCCGCCGTACCCTGCGCCCGCCCCCGGCCCGGCCAAAGCGGCACGGCCGTACCCGTCTGCGTACCCGGCGCCGCTCTCCGGCCGACCCGCCGCGATCCCCACGCCACCACCCGGCTCACCGCCCGGCCAGGGCCAGGGCGCCGCGGAGTGGTCCGTACCGTCCCCCGGGGGAACCGGGTCGTACCCACACAGGGCGTCCTCCGCCGCCCCCGCCGCCAGACCCGTCAGGACGACCCGCCCGTCCTCGCAGATCAGCACCGTCCGCATGGTGATGTTCCGGTGCGTCCACCCATGCGCGTGCAGCACCCGCAGAGCGGTCAGCACGTCCGCCGCCACCTCCGCCGCCCGGTACGGGCTCAGCGGTTCGTCGGCGATCAGCGCCGCCAGCGGTCTGGCCGGGACGAGTTCGCTCACGATCCAGAGCGACCCGCCCTCCGCGAACACGTCGAAGACCTGGTCCAGCCGCGGATGGTCCGGCACGGACGCCGCCGCCTGCGCGGCCTCGATCGCCCTCCGCACGGCGGGCAGTTCACCGTGCGGGAGCCGCCGGCCCCCGGCGGCCGGCGGGCCGCCCCGCGTGCCGTCCAGCAGCTCCGCGTCGACGACCTCCGGCAACGGCACCTGCCGTACGAGGACTTCCTGGCCGCTGCGCGTATCGAAGGCCCGGGTCTCGATCAGTTCGTAGGCGTCGGACGGCGGCAACGGCAGACGGTAGCGCTCGGCCAGGATCCGGCCCGCGTAGTCCTCCACATCGCCTCCCCCGAGAGCTGCGGGCCCGTCCCCCAGGCCCCGCTGACACGATACGACGCCCAGGGCGCCCGCGTCCCGGCCCTGGCGAGGCTGACCCGAGCTCGCGCGGAACCCGCGTCAGCCCAGCGGCTGGAAGGTGTCGAACGCCGTGGTGCGCAGCTGCGTGCACTCCGCCGCGTCCCACTGGTCGGCGAGGCAGGTGATCATGATGGCGTAGCCGTGCTTCGCGTCCATCCTGAAGCCGCGGTCGAGCACCCGGACCCGCGAACCCTTCTGGTCCCGCTCGAACTCCCAGTCCGCGACGGTCGGGTACCCGCGGTACTCGACCTTCTCGAGGCGCAGCAGCTTGTAGTTGCTGCTGCTGCCCGCCACGCTCGGCGCCAGTTCCGCCCAGGCGGCGCGGGCGTCCTCCCTCGGCGAGCTGTTGAAGTCGATCTGGACGCGCGGGAAACCGCCGTCGCGGCTGTATATGACGCCGTCGTTCTTGCCTATCACGCCGGTCTGCTTGAAGCCCTCGGGCAGGCCCATCGCGAAATGGAACCCGGGGTCGTTGACCTGGGCGTACCCGGGCGGGAGCCCGGGCAGGGCGCCGCCGGGCGTGGCGCCCTGGCCCTGGCCGGGGTTGGTGCCCGAGCCCGGCGACTGGCCCGGGTCCGGCGACGCGGCCCCTCCACCGGACGCCTCGCCGGTCTTCAGCGAGGGGGAGGGCGAGGGCGAAGCCGGGGGCGGGGTCGAGGAACCGGGCGCCGGGCTCGACGCGGCGGCCTTGCTGCCGCCCTTGCCGTCCTTCGGGGTACCGCCCTTCTCGTCGTCGCCGCTGAAGGCGTACGCGACGATCGAGCCGATGACGGCGAGCGCCATGACCACGCCGGCTATCGCGAGCGCGATGGTGCGGCGCGGCACGACGTCGGTGAGCGGGGCGGCGACGGGCGACGGGCGCGGCGACGGGGACTCGGCTGCGGTCGCGGCCGTTGCCGTGGCGGCGGCAGCGGCACTGGCGGCGGCCGCCGCCTTGCGGGCCGACTTCAGCGCCGCGCGGGCGCGCTCGCGCTGCTCGCGCTCACGGCGTTCGCGTTCCTTCTTCTCCGCCTTCTCGGCGGCCTTGGCCTCCTTGTCGGCGGCCGCCTTCTCGGCGGCGTCCCGGGCCTCGGCGAGCGATATCTGCCGGGTCTCCTCGACGTGCGGGGCGAGCGTGGGAGCCGGCGGCTCGGGCGCATCGATCACGGCGGTGAGCAGCGCCCGCGCGCGGTCGTCGTCGAGCCGGTGGGCGGGGTCCTTGACGAGGAGGCCGTAGATGACCTCGGTCAGCGGGCCGGCGTTCTTGGGCGGTTCGACGGGCTCGGTCATCACCGCGGTGAGCGTCGCGAGGGCCGACCCCTTGTCGTACGGGGGAACCCCCTCGACGGCGGCGTACAGCAGGCCACCGAGCGACCACATGTCCGCCGGCGGGCCGGGGCGCTGGCCGCGGGCCCGCTCGGGCGAGATGTACGAGGGCGCGCCGACGAGCATGCCGGTGGAGGTGACGGAGGGGTCGCCCTCGACCTGGGCGATGCCGAAGTCGGTGAGGACCACGCGGCCGTTGCCGTGGTCGGCGAGGAGCACGTTGGAGGGCTTCACGTCCCGGTGCAGGATGCCCTGGCGGTGGGCGGCACGGAGTACGTCGAGCACGGCGAGGCCGACTTCCGCGGCACGGCGGGGGGTCAGCGGGCCGCTCTCGCGGATGAACTCCGCGAGCGAGGGGCCCTCGATGAGCTCCATGACGATCCACGGCCGGCCGTCTTCGTCGACGACGTCGTAGACGGTCACCGCGCCACCGCTGCGGATCCGGGCGATGGCCTTCGCCTCGCGGAGGGTGCGGGTGATCAGGCGGCGCTTCTCGTCCTCGTCGACGCCGCTGCCGAAGCGGAGTTCCTTGACGGCGACGGTGCGGCCGAGGGTCTCGTCCTCGGCGCGCCAGACGGTGCCCATGCCGCCCTTGCCGAGGACGCCCCCGAGCCGGTACCGGCCCGCGAGCAGCCGGCCCTCGTCGTGAGCGCCCTCTCCCGCCTTGGCCGCGGCGGCCTTGACGGCGGCGGCCACCTCGTCGGCCTTGCTCACCGCAACGGGCTTGGCATCCGCAGCCTCAGCAGCCTTCGCCCCCTCGGACGCGCCCTTCCCACGAACAGCCTTCGCGTCCACAGGCTCGGCCTTCACCTGAACAGGCTTCACACCCGCGGCCTCGGCCGGCTTCGCGTCCACAGGCTCAGCCTTCGCCTGAACAGGCTTCGCACCCGCGGCCTCGGCCGGCTTCGCATCCACAGGCTCAGCCTTCGCCAGAACAGGCTTCGCACCCGCAGGCTCGGCCTTCCCCAGGACAGGCTTCGCACCCACAGCCGCGGCCGGCTTCGCATCCACAGGCTCAGCCTTCGCCAGGACAGGCTTCGCGTCCTCAGGCTCGGCAGGCTTCGCATCCTCGGGCTCGGCCTTCGCGCCAACAGGCTTCGCGTCCTCGGGCTCAGCCCCACGGGCAGCCTTCGTCGCAGCCGGCTTCCGCGGCTCCGGCTTCCGCGGCTCGGACTTCCGCAGCTCCGGCTTCCGAGGCTCCGGCTCCGCCGCGGAAGCGCCCGGCTTCGCGTCCTCCGGTTCGGCCGCCCCGGTGGCTTCGGGGGCGGCCGGGGGCACAGCGGCCGCAGCGGCCTTCGCGGCCCCCGTGGTGGCGGGCTTCGCAGCCGGCTTCGCGGCGGCAGCGCGCTTCGCGGCTCCCGCCGCAGGCGGCTCCGCGGGAGACTTCGGGTCCGTCGGGGGTGTCGCCGGAGGCACCGGCGATCCCGTCCCGACAGACGGCTCCGGCGACTCGGTGTGCTCCGGCTTCGACATGCGTCCCCTCTGCGTTCGTGCCGCCTGCTCCGGTTGCCCTGGCAGCGGCCGGGGTGCCCGGTAACCCGCCCCGGCAGAACCCTCATTGTCCCTTACTCCGCAACGGACGGGAGCCCCGGGTCCGCGGTTCCGCCCGCGAAGTGACGGAGTTACAACGGGACGATATCCGGCGCCCCCAGCCTGGCCGCGTCCGCCGTCTGATCGTCCGGCTGGCGCTGCGACTCCCGTTCCGCCTGCACTCTCTTCTCGTAGTGTTCCACTTCCTTCTCGATCTGCTGCTCGTCCCAGCCCAGGACCGGAGCCATCAACTCCGCACACTCGCGCGCCGATCGCGTCCCCCGGTCAAAAGTCTCGATCGAGATCCGCGTCCGCCGGGTCAGCACGTCGTCCAAGTGCCGCGCCCCCTCGTGCGAGGCCGCGTAGACCACCTCGGCGCGCAGGTAGTCGTCGGCGCCCGTCAGCGGCTCCCCGAGCGAGGCGTCTTCCGCGATCAGCGCCAGCAGTTCCTCCGTCAGCGAGCCGTACCGGTTCAAGAGGTGCTCCACCCGCACCACATGGAGCCCCGTCCGCGCGGCGATCCGCGCCCGGCCGTTCCACAGGGCCCGGTACCCCTCGGCCCCGACCAGCGGCACGTCCTCAGTCACGCACGGCGCGACCCGCTGGTCGAGGCCGTGCACCGCCTCGTCCACCGCGTCCTTGGCCATCACCCGGTACGTCGTGTACTTGCCGCCGGCGACCACCACCAGCCCCGGCACCGGGTGCGCCACCGTGTGCTCGCGCGAGAGCTTGCTCGTCGCGTCCGACTCCCCGGCCAGCAGCGGCCGCAGGCCGGCGTAGACCCCTTGGACGTCGTCCCGGGTGAGCGGGACCGCCAGCACCGAGTTCACGTGCTCCAGCAGGTAGTCGATGTCCGCGCTCGACGCCGCCGGGTGCGCCTTGTCCAGGTCCCAGTCGGTGTCCGTGGTGCCCACGATCCAGTGCCGGCCCCACGGGATGACGAAGAGCACCGACTTCTCGGTCCGCAGGATCAGCCCGGTCGAGGAGTGGATCCGGTCCTTGGGAACGACGAGGTGGATGCCCTTCGAGGCCCGGACGTGGAACTGGCCGCGCTCTCCGATCAGCGCCTGGGTGTCGTCCGTCCACACCCCCGTGGCGTTCACGATCTGCTTCGCCCGGATCTCGTACTCCCCGCCGCCCTCCACGTCCTGCACGCGCGCGCCGACGACCCGCTCGCCTTCCCTCAGGAAGCCGACGACCCTCGCCCGGTTGGCGCACTGCGCCCCGTACGCGGCGGCCGTCCGGACCAAGGTCGCCACGTAACGCGCATCGTCCATCTGGGCGTCGTAGTACTGCAGGGCGCCCACCAGCGCGTCCTTGCGCAGCGCCGGCGCGATCCGCAGGGCGCGCTTGCGCGAGAGGTGGCGGTGCGTGGGCAGCCCGCGCCCGTGGCCGCTGGAGAGCGACATGGCGTCGTACAGCGCGACGCCCGAACCGGCATAGAACCGCTCCCACCCCTTGTGCTGCAACGGGTAGAGGAACGGCACCGGCTTCACCAGGTGCGGGGCGAGCCGCCCCAGCAGCAGGCCGCGCTCCTTGAGCGCCTCCCGCACCAGGGCGAAGTCGAGCATCTCCAGGTATCTGAGCCCTCCGTGGATGAGCTTGCTGGAACGGCTGGAGGTGCCCGAAGCCCAGTCCCTCGCCTCCACCAGCCCGGTCGCCAGGCCCCTGGTCACGGCGTCGAGGGCGGTACCGGCGCCCACCACACCGGCCCCGACCACCAGCACGTCCAGCTCCCGCTCGGCCATCCCGGCGAGCGCCTCGGCCCGCTGCACGGGCCCCAGCGAGGCCCGCCCACCGCCTCCCCCCATCCCCGCACCCATCCCCATGCCCGTCCCCGTCCCCGTACCTGCCGCTGCGCCCGTCCCTGCCCCTGTCCCAGTCCTCACGGCTGCCTGCCTCCCGTTGACGCGGGTCGCCCCGTCCGCCCTGTGCGGTCATCCCACCCGTTGTGGGTGATCCCGCTCACATCGCCCGTTCATGATTCTCACCGGCCGCACCCACATCAGCCACCGCCTGTGGATAACACGGCGGCGGCCAGGACCTCTGAATACGACATATCTGTCATATATACGCCTAGTCTGACATTGCGCCAGCTTTCCTCCTCCACAGGAGTTGCGCGCTCCGCCCCCTCATGCATGTCAGGGAAGGGAAGGGACGGCACCCCCATGCCCGCAGATCTCGCCGTCATCGGACTCGGCCATCTCGGCCTCCCGCTCGCCCAGGCAGCCGTTGCCGCCGGGATCGAGACGGTCGGCTACGACAGCGGTCCGGCGACGGACTCCACCCTCACCGCCGCAGAGATCCGCCGCATGTCGGCGGCCGGCTTCCGGGTCACCACCAACCCCGCCGAACTGGGCCGGGTCCGCACGGCCGTCATCTGCGCCCCCACCCAGCTCGGCGCCGACCGTGCACTCGACCTGTCCGCGGTCGGCGAGGCGGGCCGCACGCTCGCCGCCCGGCTGCGCCCGCACACCACCGTCATCCTCGAATCGGCGGCCCACCCCGGCGTCACCGAGGACTACCTGCGCCCGATCCTCGAATCGGGCTCCCGCCTGCGCGCCGGCCGGGACTTCCACCTGGCCTACTCCCCCAGCCGCCTCGACCCCGGCAACCGCACGCACGGCATCTCCAACACCCCCAGGGTCATCGGCGGCCTCACCCCCGCCTGCACCGAGTCCGCGCACGCCTTCTACGCCCGCCTCACCGACAAGGTGGTCCGCGCCCGCGGCCTGCGCGAGGCCGAAACGGTCCAGCTCCTGGAAACCAACTACCGGCACGTCAACATCGCCCTCATGAACGAGATGGCCGTGCTCTGCCACGACCTCGGCGTGGACCTGTGGGACGTCATCCGGTGCGCCGAGACCAAGCCGTACGGGTTCCAGGCCTTCCGCCCCGGCCCCGGAGTCGGCGGCCACGGAGTCCCCCTCGACCCCAACTACCTCCCCCACACCACCCGCACCCCCGGCCACCCGTTGCGCATGGTCGGTCTGGCGCAGGAGATCAACGACCGGATGCCGCAGTACGTCATCCAGCGCAGCGCCACCCTGCTCAACGAGCACGGCAAGTCCGCGCGCGGCGCCCGCGTCCTGCTCCTGGGCGTCACCTACAAGCCGGACCTCGCCGACCAGGAGGGCTCCCCGGCCCGCGAGATCGCCAGCCGTCTCCTCGACCTCGGCGCCCTGATCAGCTACCACGACCCGTACATCGCCGGATGGCGCGTCAGGGACCAGCCCGTCCCCCGTGCCGAATCGTTGTACGAGGCCGCCGCCAACGCCGATCTGACGATCCTGCTCCAGCACCACCGCACCTACGATCTACAAGGCCTGGCTGTGAAGGCCCAGTTGCTCCTGGACACCCGCGGTGCCAGCCCGGCGGGCGCCGCGCACCGCCTCTAGGCCGCGCCCCGCACGCACGATCCCTCCACCCGAAACCCCTCCACGGATGTCACAGGCGGCTGCTAGCCTGCGGCGACTTATCTCGCGCATACACCCCCACGTCAGCCGTGCGGGTCCCGTGTGCCCCAAAATCCCTGGGGGGGATTTCTCCATGAGCCAGCAGTTCCCGTCGCCCGCGCCCGATGCCGGCACGCCCGCGACGCCCGCACCCGAAGCCGCCGCCACCCCGGCCGGCTACCCCGGCCCGTCCGGCGCCGACTTCCTCCAGGCCCAGGCCCCGGCCCCGGCGCGCCCCGCCAACGTGGGCCTCGGGATCGGCGCGGCCGTGGGCGCCGCCCTGGTCACCGCCGCCGTCTACGGCGCGATCATCGGCCTGACCGGGTACCAGGTCGGCTTCGCGGCCGTCGGCGTCGGCGCCGCTGTCGGCTTCGCCGCCGGCAAGCTCGGCGGGGGCAACCCGCTCCTGCCGGTGCTCAGCGCCGTGCTCTCGCTGGCCGCCGTCTTCGCAGGCCAGATCTTCGGCCTCGCCATGATCGGTGCGGACGAGCTCGGCGTGAGCACCCTCGACGTGCTCGACCTCGGGACCTCCCTGCTCGTCGACGCCTGGACGGAGACGTCGGGCCCGATGACGTACCTGTTCCTCGCCCTCGGCGGCTACACCGCCTTCCAGTCGGCCCGCAAGGCTGCCTGACCCTCGGTTCCACAAGGCCCGGCCCCGGACTCCGCACAGGACTCCGGGGCCGTCCTCGTACCCGGCCGCCACGGCTCCGAGCAGGCAGGCCCATGATCACGTGCAGCCGGAAACCTGTCTTCCGCAAGGCCCCCGGCCCTATGATCCGCGCGTGTCCTCGAACCTCCCGATCACCCCGAACCTCCCGAACACCTCGGACCTCCCGAACACCAAACCCGCCGCCTGGTTCACCGTCCTGCTGTGGGTGCTCGGCCTCCCGGGGATGCTCACCCTCGTGGGGGTGGTCCTGGTCGGCACGGCCCTGGGCGACCGGCACGGCCAGCTCTCCCGGGACGACGCGTACTCCCTGGTGCCCTGGCTGCTCCTCGCGGCGGCTTTCCTCGTCCCCTGGGCCATCTGCGTGAACCGCCGGACCAAGGGCAAGAACTGACCGGCGCCCCGGCCGGTCGCACCCCCGTACGCCCGAGGCCCGGCTCCCCCGAAGGGGAGCCGGGCCTCGGAAGGTGCCGGGACGGGCGTCAGCGGCTGTGCTGCGAGTCTGCGATCGTGACCTCGACCCGCTGGAACTCCTTGAGCTCGCTGTAGCCGGTGGTGGCCATCGAGCGGCGCAGGGCGCCGAAGATGTTCATCGAGCCGTCCATGGTGTGCGACGGGCCGGTGAGGATCTCCTCGGTGGTGCCCACCACGCCCAGGTTGACCTTCCTGCCGCGCGGCACGTCCTCGTGGACGGCCTCCATGCCCCAGTGGTTGCCCTTGCCGGGCGCGTCGGTGGCACGGGCCAGCGGGGAGCCCATCATCACGGCGTCCGCGCCGCAGGCGACGGCCTTGGGGATGTCGCCGGACCAGCCCACGCCGCCGTCGGCGATGACGTGCACGTAGCGGCCGCCGGACTCGTCCATGTAGTCGCGGCGGGCCGCGGCCACGTCGGCGACGGCGGTGGCCATCGGGACCTGGATGCCCAGCACGTTGCGCGTGGTGTGCGCGGCGCCGCCGCCGAACCCGACCAGGACACCGGCAGCGCCGGTGCGCATCAGGTGCAGGGCCGCGGTGTAGGTGGCGCAGCCGCCCACGATGACCGGGACGTCGAGCTCGTAGATGAACTGCTTGAGGTTCAGCGGCTCGGCGGCGCCGGAGACGTGCTCCGCCGACACGGTGGTGCCGCGGATCACGAAGATGTCCACGCCCGCGTCGACGACGGCCTTGGAGAACTCGGCCGTGCGCTGCGGGGAGAGCGCGGCGGCGGTGACGACGCCCGAGTCGCGCACCTCCTTGATCCGCTGACGGATCAGGTCCGCCTGGATCGGCGCGGAGTAGATCTCCTGGAGACGGCGGGTGGCGGACTCCTCGTCCAGCTCCGCGATCTCGTCGAGCAGCGGCTGCGGGTCCTCGTACCGGGTCCACAGGCCTTCGAGGTTCAGCACGCCGAGGCCGCCGAGCTCGCCGATGCGGATGGCGGTCTGCGGGGAGACGACCGAGTCCATGGGGGCGGCCAGGAACGGGAGCTCGAAGCGGTAGGCATCGATCTGCCAGGCGATCGAGACCTCCTTCGGGTCCCGGGTACGGCGGCTGGGGACGATGGCGATGTCATCGAACGCGTACGCCCGGCGGCCGCGCTTGCCGCGCCCGATCTCGATCTCAGTCACGTGTGGTGGCCTTTCCTGTGGGTCTGCCCGTCCAGTATCCCCGAACCCCGGCGCGCCGCGTTCCGGTGACCGCTGTACGGACGCACCCACCGGGCACGCCGGAGGGGCGGACCCGTGCGGGCCCGCCCCTCCGGTACTGCTCAGGTGCTGGTCAGGTGCTGCTGCGCTCAGCCCTTGCGGCTGTAGTTCGGCGCCTCGACCGTCATCTGGATGTCGTGCGGGTGGCTCTCCTTGAGCCCCGCCGAGGTGATCCGGACGAACCGGCCCCGGTCCTGAAGCTCCGGCACCGTGCGGCCGCCGACGTAGAACATCGACTGGCGCAGGCCGCCGACGAGCTGGTGCACGACCGCGGAGAGCGGGCCGCGGTACGGGACCTGGCCCTCGATGCCCTCGGGGATGAGCTTGTCGTCGCCGCCCACGCCCTCCTGGAAGTAGCGGTCCTTGGAGAAGGACTTGCGGTCGCCGCGCGACTGCATCGCGCCGAGCGAGCCCATGCCGCGGTACGACTTGAACTGCTTGCCGTTGATGAACAGCAGCTCACCCGGGGACTCCTCGCAGCCCGCGAGCAGCGAGCCGAGCATCACCGTGTCGGCGCCGGCGACGAGCGCCTTCGCGATGTCGCCGGAGTACTGCAGGCCACCGTCGCCGATGACGGGCACACCGGCCGCCTTGGCGGCGAGCGAGGCCTCGTAGATCGCGGTGACCTGCGGGACGCCGATGCCGGCGACGACGCGGGTGGTGCAGATGGAGCCGGGGCCGACGCCGACCTTGATGCCGTCGCAGCCGGCGTCGATGAGGGCCTGGGCGCCGTCGCGGGTGGCGATGTTGCCGCCGATGACGTCGACCGTCGAGTTCGACTTGATCTTGGAGACCATGTCGCCGACGAGACGGGAGTGGCCGTGGGCGGTGTCGACGACGATGAAGTCGGCGCCCGCCTCGATCAGTGCCTGGGCCCGCTCGTACGCGTCGCCCGCGACGCCGACGGCGGCGCCGACGAGCAGCCGGCCGTCCTTGTCCTTGGCGGCGTTCGGGTACTTCTCGGCCTTGACGAAGTCCTTGACCGTGATGAGGCCCTTGAGGAGGCCGGCCTCGTCGACGAGCGGCAGCTTCTCGATCTTGTGGCGGCGCAGCAGCTCCATGGCGTCCACGCCGGAGATGCCGACCTTGCCCGTGACCAGCGGCATCGGGGTCATGACCTCGCGCACCTGGCGGCTGCGGTCCGACTCGAAGGCCATGTCGCGGTTGGTGACGATGCCGAGCAGCTTGCCCGCCGGGTCGGTGACCGGGACGCCGGAGATGCGGAACTTGGCGCAGAGCTCGTCGGCCTCGCGCAGGGTCGCGTCGGGGTGCACCGTGATCGGGTCGGTGACCATGCCGGACTCGGAGCGCTTGACCAGGTCGACCTGGTTGGCCTGGTCGGCGATGGAGAGGTTGCGGTGCAGCACGCCGACGCCGCCCTGGCGGGCCATCGCGATGGCCATCCGGGCCTCGGTGACCTTGTCCATGGCGGCGGAGAGCAGCGGGACGTTCACACGGACGTTGCGGGAGATGAGCGAGGACGTGTCGATGGCGTCCGGGGACATGTCCGACGACCCGGGAAGCAGCAGCACATCGTCATAAGTGAGGCCGAGCGTGGCGAATTTGTCGGGCACTCCGTCGGCGTTCACAGTCATGACACCTTCCAAGATGGTCTTGCTCAGCGCGGATGTCCATGCTAACGGGATCCCGACGCGTCTCATTCCACGACCAAGATCAAGGCCAAGGTTCGTAGCTTCCTACGGGAAAAACCCCGTACGGCCTACTGCTCGGCGAGCGCACGGAGCCGGCTCAGCGCCCGGTGCTGGGCGACGCGCACCGCCCCGGGGGACATTCCGAGCATCTGCCCGGTCTCTTCGGCGGTCAGCCCGACGGCCACGCGCAGCACGAGGAGCTCGCGCTGGTTCTCCGGAAGGTTGGCGAGCAGCTTCTTGGCCCAGGCGGCGTCACTGCTCAGCAGTGCGCGCTCCTCGGGACCCAGGGAGTCGTCGGGCCGCTCCGGCATCTCGTCGGAGGGCACGGCCGTACTGCCCGGATGGCGCATGGCGGCCCGCTGGAGATCGGCGACCTTGTGCGCGGCGATGGCGAAGACGAAGGCCTCGAAGGGGCGCCCGGTGTCGCGGTAGCGCGGCAGGGCCATCAGGACGGCGACGCAGACCTCCTGCGCCAGGTCCTCCACGAAGTGACGAGCGTCACCCGGAAGTCGCGACAGGCGGGAGCGGCAGTAGCGGATCGCGAGGGGGTGCACGAAGGCGAGCAGATCGTGGGTGGCCTGCTCGTCGCCTTCCACCGCACGGCGTACGAGCGCGCTGACGGTGCCGTCGCCGCTGTTTCGGGAGGCGCCGCTGCCGCCTGTGGTCGCGGGTGACCCCGGGGCTGGGTCTTCGCAGTCCTGGCGCATCAATCCATGGTGCCTTGGCGCCGGAGCATTCGCGGCACTGCGGCTCGTGTTGTACGTCGAAGCGTTATGCGTCGACGGGTTGTGCGGGGTGGGTGCACCGGAACTCATGCTCTGGCCCCTCCCCTCCCGCTCGGCCGAATCGTCCCCGCGGCGACATCTCCAGGATGCGCCACACCCTCAAGCATGCGGCATCGCGCCCGAAGCGACACGTCCCCCGGATTGTGCACCGTCAATCCCCGGTGCGCACCGGGGTGCGGCGGATCGGACCGCGGGAGATTCCGGAGGGCGGCCGGGGCCGCGGGATCCGGGCGGGCCGGCCCGCCCCCGGCACCGCCGGCCGGTGAGGGCCGGCGGTCGCGCGGTCAGCGGACCAGGCCCCAGCGGAACCCGAGCGCCACGGCGTGCGCCCGGTCGGATGCACCCAGCTTCTTGAACAGCCGGCGGGCGTGCGTCTTGACCGTGTCCTCGGAGAGGAAGAGCTCGCGCCCGATCTCCGCATTGGACCGGCCGTGGCTCATGCCCTCCAGCACCTGGATCTCGCGCGCGGTGAGCGTGGGCGCGGCGCCCATCTCGGCCGAGCGGAGCCGGCGCGGGGCCAGCCTCCAGGTCGGGTCGGCAAGGGCCTGGGTGACCGTGGCCCGCAGTTCGGCGCGCGAGGCGTCCTTGTGCAGATAGCCCCGGGCGCCGGCGGCGACCGCGAGGGCCACGCCGTCCAGGTCCTCGGCGACCGTCAGCATGATGATGCGGGCGCCGGGGTCGGCCGAGAGCAGCCGGCGAACCGTCTCCACACCGCCGAGCCCGGGCATCCGGACATCCATCAGAATCAGGTCGGAACGGTCGGCACCCCAGCGGCGGAGGACTTCCTCGCCGTTGGCAGCCGTCGTCACTCGCTCGACGCCGGGCACGGTGGCAACCGCGCGACGGAGCGCCTCTCGGGCAAGCGGGGAGTCGTCGCAGACGAGGACGGATGTCATGACCGCCCTCCGCAGCTGCTGATGCGCGTCACCTTGAGCCTCCAGGCTGGTACGTATCGTCACCTGTGCGGTCGATGCTCCCGGACACATGTCCGAGAACTTCTTGGTTCAACCGCCTTCGCACTCTCAACGATGGTCACTCGAAAGAGTTACGGGTCGGACGGACACCTTCGGCACTCTACGTGAGGGAGCGAACACAAGGCAGGAAGCACCCACCGCGTGTCCTCCAGATGACGGTATGCCCTATTTGGCGGCTTTCCTTCCGTTTGGCGCATGTCTGAGGCTAGATTCCCAATGAGTCATATTTACATCTACTACGACAGTAGGTGTGGAGACATGGACCGTATCCGCCTCAGTACCGGCACCAAGAGGACTACCAATGGCAGATTTCTCCCGCCTCCCCGGACCGAACGCCGACCTCTGGGACTGGCAGCTGCTGGCTGCCTGCCGCGGGGTCGACAGCTCCCTCTTCTTCCACCCGGAAGGCGAGCGGGGCGCGGCCAGGAGCGCGCGCGAGACCTCGGCTAAAGAGGTCTGCATGCGATGCCCGGTGCGTTCTGAATGCGCCGCGCACGCACTCGCCGTCCGCGAGCCCTACGGGGTGTGGGGCGGCCTCACCGAGGACGAACGCGAAGAACTGATGGGCCGCGCCCGCCATCGCCTGATCCCGGCGACGACCGCGATCGGACCGAGCACGCCGATCGCTCCGCACTGAGCGGGCTCCACACGAAACGACCGAAGGAACGTTTCCTCGATTTTCGACAGGCACAGCACCCGCGCGTGCCGCGTCCCGGACCGGGCTGCCACCCGATCGGCCGTACCGCCGTACGGTCCTTCGCGTGGCGCCCCGTCCGGCGCGGATGCTCCGGTGCCGATGGGCAGATGGGCCGGGTGGCCGGACCTCCGGCACCGGGCCGCCATCGCCGGGGATCGTCAGCGCCGGACCACCGGCGCCGGACCGTCAGCGCCGGGCGGCCCGCTCCAGCTGGGCCAGGGTCGCGGCCACGGCCGGGACCCGCGCCAGGTCGGGCAGGGTCAGCGCGACGACCTCCCGCTCGACGGCCGGCTCCACGGCGAGGGTGCTCACGCCCTTGGCCCGTACGGACTCCACCGCGAGCTCCGGCAGCACCGCGACCCCGAGCCCGGCCCCGACCAGGCCGACCACGGCCGGGTAGTCGTCGGTGGCGAAGTCGATGCGCGGGGTGAAGCCGGCGGCCTCGCACACCTCCACCAGATGGCGGCGGCAGCGCGGGCAGCCCGCGATCCAGGGCTCGTCGGCCAGCTCGGCCATGCCCACCCGCTCCGCGCCCGCCAGCCGGTGCCCCTCGGGAACCAGTCCGACGAGCCGGTCGGTCAGCAGCGGCCGGACCACGAGGTCCTCCCACTCGGCCGCCGATCCGGAGGCGCCGCCGTAGCGGAAGGCCAGCGCGAGATCGCAGTCCCCCTCGCGCAGCATCTCCACCGAGCGCGGCGGCTCCGCCTCGACCAGCGAGATCCGGGTCCCGGGATGCTCGGCGCGCATCGCCGCGAGCGCGGTCGGCACCAGCGTGGAACTGCCGCTGGGGAAGGAGACCAGCCGGACCCGGCCGGCACGCAGCCCGGCGATGGCCGCGACCTCCTCCTCGGCCGCCGTCAGCCCGGCGAGGATCCCGGCGGCATGCCGGACCAGCGCTTCACCGGCCTGGGTGAGTCGCATTTCGCGCCCGGTGCGGATCAGCAGCGGGGTGCCGGCGGACTGCTCCAGCGCCTTCATCTGCTGGGAGACGGCCGGCTGGGTGCAGCCGAGCTCGCGGGCGGCGGCGGAGAAGGACCCGGTTCCGGCGACAGCGCGCAGAACTCGGAGATGGCGTGCCTCGATCACCCTTCGAGCATAAGGGGTGCTTTGATGTCGACGCGAATAATCCCCGGCCGCCTTTGAGGTGATTCCGCTAGCGTGGGGCCATGCATCTGATCTCCGTGAACCTCGGCCGCGCGACGGCCGTCGACCACACCGACGCCCCGAACGGGCTGACCGGTCACGGCAAGATCCCCGCGCCGGGCCCCGTACGGGTCTTCGCGCCGGGCCCCAAGGGCGTCGGCGCGAGCGGCGTCGAGGGGGACGAGGTCTGCCACCTGCGCCATCACGGCGGGGACCACCAGTACGCGTACGCCCGCGAGGACCTGGAGTGGTGGGAGCGCGAGCTCGGCCGCGAACTGCCCGGCGGGATCTTCGGCGAGAACTTCACCACCTCCGGCCTCGACGTGAACGGCGCCCTGCTCGGCGAACGCTGGCGGGTCGGCCCCGACCTGCTCCTGGAGGTGGCCTCGGCCCGCATTCCGTGCCGGACCTTCCAGGGGATGCTCGGCGAGAAGGCGTGGGTCAAGCGGTTCACCCGGGAAGCCCGGCCCGGCGCCTACCTGCGGGTCCTGCGGGAGGGTTCGGTCTCCCCCGGCGACACCATCGAGGTCGTGCACCGCCCGGACCACGAGGTGACGGTGGAGTTCTGGTTCCGCGCCTTCACCACCGAGCGGGAGCTGCTGCCGCGCACGCTCGCGGCGGGCGACGCCCTGGAGCCGGAGGCTCGGGACAAGGCGCTGTCCCATGTGGAGAAGTACGGGAAGCAGGGCGACTAGGTTGCGCCTATGACGACTGCGTTGATTACGGGATCCACGGCGGGCATCGGCGCCGCCTTCGCCCGGCGGCTCGCCGCCGAGGGCCACAACCTGGTCCTGGTGGCCCGGGACACCAAGCGGCTGGGTGAGCAGGCCACCGAGCTGCACGACCGGCACGGGATCGAGGCCGAGGTGCTGGCCGCCGACCTCTCCACCGAGGAGGGCATCACGGCCGTCGAGGAACGCCTCGCCGACCGCAAGCACCCGGTGGACCTGCTGGTGAACAACGCGGGCTTCGGCAACAAGGGCCGCTACCTCGAAGTCTCCATGGCCGACGAGCTGACCATGCTGAAGGTCCACATCGAGGCCGTGCTGCGGCTGACCTCGGCGGCCGTGGAGCCGATGCGCTCGCGCGGGCGCGGCGGCGTGATCAACGTGGCCTCGGTGGCCGCCTTCCTGCCGCGCGGCACCTACGGGGCGAGCAAGGCCTGGGTCGTGCAGTTCACCCAGGGCGCGGCCAAGGACCTGGCAGGCTCGGGCGTACGGCTGATGGCGCTGTGCCCGGGCTTCGTGCGCACCGAGTTCCACGAGCGGGCCGGCATGGGCACGGACAACATCCCCGGCTGGATGTGGCTCGACGCCGACAAGCTGGTGGCGGCGGCCCTGGCCGATCTGGCGCGGGGCAAGACGGTCTCGATCCCGGACCCGCGGTACAAGGCGCTGATGGGCCTGGTGAAGGTGGCCCCGCGGGGGTTGCTGGGCGGGGTGTCCTCGCGTACGGGGCGCAAGTACGGACCTCAGTGACCGGACCGGTGGAGACCTGTCGGTAAACGCGGCATATGGGTGAAATCTCCCTAGACTGGATGTGTCCCATCCAGCGCGGGAGGCGACGCGATGACATTCGTACAAGTGATCGACTACGAGACCAAGCGCTTCGACGAGATGAACAGTCTCATCGACCGCTATGCCGAGCAGAGCGCCGGTAAGCGCACGGTCACCCACACCCTCATCGGCAGGGACCGCGACTCCAAGACCCACTACGTGGACCTCGTCGAATTCCCCTCGTATGAAGAGGCCATGAGGAACTCATCGCTCCCGGAAACCGACCGGATGTTCCAGGAGATGGTGGCGCTCTGCGACGGAATGCCGAAGTTCATGAACCTCGACGTGGTCCGCGACGAGTACCTCAACAAGCTCGTCGTGAACCGCTTCCTCGAAGAGGTCGTGGGCAAGGGCAACTTCGACGTCGTCGAAGAGTGCATCGCGGCCGACTACGTCACCCACGACATCATGGAGAGCACCGGCGAGGGCAACGGCCGCGAGGGCATCCGCAAGACCGTCGGCATGTGGCGGGGCGCCTTCGACATGACCTTCGACATGACGCGCCAGATCGCCGAAGGCGACTGCGTGACCACCCTGTGGGACTGGAAGGGCACCCACACGGGCGAGTTCATGGGGGTCGCGCCGACCGGCAAGGCATTCACCATGTCGGGCTGTACGACCTGCCGGATCGAGAACGGCCAGATCGCCGAGGACTGGTGGTACTACGACGCACCGGGCCTGATGCGCCAGATGGGCATGATGCCCGGCTGACGCTCCACCCGGGGCCGGCGGCACACGGGAAAGCCCCGGTCACCACCGCTTGGCAGCGGTGACCGGGGCTTTGCCGTGCTTACCCGTGCTTACTGACGAGGTCAGTGGCTGTGGCCGTGGCCACCGTGGCCGTGACCGGCGTCGCCCTCGTCGTCGGCCGGCTTCTCGACGACCAGGGTCTCGGTCGTGAGCAGCAGGGACGCGATGGAAGCGGCGTTCTCCAGCGCGGAGCGGGTGACCTTGACCGGGTCGATGACGCCGGCCTTGACCAGGTCGCCGTACTCGCCGGTGGCGGCGTTGAAGCCCTGGCCCTTCTCGAGCTCGGCGACCTTCGAGGTGATGACGTAGCCCTCGAGGCCGGCGTTCTCGGCGATCCAGCGCAGCGGCTCGACGGCGGCGCGGCGCACGACCGCGACACCGGTGGCCTCGTCGCCCGTCAGGCCGAGGTTGCCTTCCAGCACCTTCACGGCGTGGACGAGAGCGGAGCCACCGCCGGAGACGATGCCCTCCTCGACCGCGGCGCGGGTCGCCGAGATGGCGTCCTCGAGACGGTGCTTCTTCTCCTTGAGCTCCACCTCGGTGGCGGCGCCGACCTTGATGACGCAGACGCCGCCGGCGAGCTTCGCCAGGCGCTCCTGCAGCTTCTCGCGGTCCCAGTCCGAGTCGGTGGACTCGATCTCGGCCTTGATCTGGTTGACGCGGCCGAGGACCTCTTCGGACGAGCCGCCACCGTCGACGATGGTGGTGCTGTCCTTGGAGATCGTGACGCGGCGGGCGGAGCCCAGTACGTCCAGACCGGCCTGGTCGAGCTTGAGGCCGACCTCCTCGGCGATGACGGTGGCACCGGTGAGGGTGGCCATGTCCTGGAGCATCGCCTTGCGGCGGTCACCGAAGCCGGGCGCCTTGACGGCGACGGCGTTGAAGGTGCCACGGATCTTGTTGACGACGAGGGTGGAGAGCGCCTCGCCCTCGACGTCCTCGGCGATGATCAGGAGCGGCTTGGAGGCGCCGGCCTGGATGACCTTCTCGAGCAGCGGCAGGAGGTCCTGGATGGAGGAGATCTTGCCCTGGTTGATCAGGATGTACGGGTCATCGAGGATGGCCTCCATACGCTCCTGGTCGGAGACCATGTACGGGGACAGGTAGCCCTTGTCGAAGGCCATGCCCTCGGTGAACTCGAGCTCCAGGCCGAAGGCGTTGGACTCCTCGACGGTGATGACACCGTCCTTGCCGACCTTGTCCATCGCCTCGGCGATGAGGTCACCGACCTGCTGGTCCTGCGCGGAGAGCGCGGCCACGGCGGCGATGTCGGACTTGTCCTCGATCGGACGGGCGGTCGCGAGGAGCTCGTCGGAGACGGCCTTGACCGCGGCGTCGATGCCCTTCTTCAGGGCGGCCGGGGAAGCACCCGCGGCGACGTTGCGCAGACCCTCGCGGACCAGCGCCTGCGCCAGGACGGTGGCGGTGGTGGTGCCGTCACCCGCGACGTCGTTGGTCTTGGTCGCGACCTCCTTGACGAGCTGCGCGCCAAGGTTCTCGTACGGGTCGTCGAGCTCGACCTCACGCGCGATGGTGACACCGTCGTTCGTGATGGTGGGAGCGCCGAACTTCTTGTCGATGACGACGTTGCGGCCCTTGGGACCGATCGTCACCTTGACGGTGTCGGCAAGCTTGTTGACGCCACGCTCAAGGGCGCGACGGGCGTCCTCGTCAAACTTGAGAATCTTCGGCATGGGAGCGGTTCAGCCCTCTCGTTGCTATCCCCGGCCGCTCACCGCGACCGCCTGTCAGACACGAACTACGCCCCTCGCCGCCCGGCATCAGCAGGGGTGACCAGGGGCGTAGCTCAAAGCAAAACTGGAGAAGTGATTACTTCTCGACGATCGCGAGCACGTCGCGGGCCGAGAGGACGAGGTACTCCTCGCCGTTGTACTTCACTTCGGTGCCGCCGTACTTGGAGTACAGGACGACGTCGCCGACGGTGACGTCCAGCGGGAGACGCTGGCCGTCCTCGAAGCGACCCGGACCCACGGCGAGGACGACGCCCTCCTGGGGCTTCTCCTTCGCGGTGTCCGGGATGACCAGGCCAGAGGCCGTGGTCTGCTCGGCGTCGAGCGGCTGGACCACAATGCGGTCCTCGAGCGGCTTGATGGCAACCTTGGAGCTGGTGGTCGTCACGATCTGACCTTCCGCTTCGGAGATCCGGGGTTAATTGTCTGAGGTGGCGACCGGGTCGATCCGTCGTCGCGGGTGCCGGATCCGCCTGTCGCCGTGTTGGCACTCACCAGGGGCGAGTGCCAGACGCGAGACTATTCCGGGGATTAGCACTCGGTCAAGCGGAGTGCCAGAACGCGCCGCTGGTTTCGCAGCCGGGGCCGCCTGTGTGCACCCCGGATCCCGCACCCTCGGGGCACCCCAGAGGCCCCGAAACGCGCGGCAGCGCCGCCGGGGACCAGTCCCCGAACCCCTGCGCCTCAAACGCCGGCGGGGCTGAATTTTCACCGGCGCCGGCCCGCACCGCGCGGGGTCTTTTCAGCCGTCCGGCGCTTGAGGACCGGGGTCCGGGCAGAGCCCGGGAACGGGCGAAGGGCGGGTAGGGGACCTCGCCCCGCAGGGCCGACCCAGCCGCACCCGCCCACCGGCCCCCGCACCAGGCGGCCGTGGCGGCACGCCGACACGCCACCGCCAGACGAAGTCCGGCGCAGCGGGGCGAGCTCCGCGTCAAAGAGGCCGGGTGCCCGGTATGTGAGGCTTGGGGCATGCGGATCCTGGTCGTCGAAGACGAAGTCAGCCTCGCCGATTCACTGCGGCGCGGCCTCTCCGCCGACGGCCACTGGGTCGACCTCGCCCACGACGGCCACCGCGGCCTGGATCTGGCCCTCACCGGAGGCCCGTACGACGTGGTCCTCCTCGACCTGATGCTCCCGGGCCTCTCGGGCTACGAGATCTGCACCCGGATGCGGTCCCACGACGTCGCCACCCCCGTGCTGATGCTGACCGCCAAGGACGGCGAGTACGACGAGGCCGAGGGCCTGGACTCGGGCGCGGACGACTACCTGACGAAACCGTTCTCCTTCGTCGTCCTCGCCGCCCGCCTCCGCGCGCTCACCCGCCGCACCGCCACCGCCGGCGCCGCCCGGCCCGCCGTCCTCCAGGCCGGCGACCTCGTCCTCGACACCGAGGGCCGCCGCTGCCGCCGGGGCACGCACGAGATCGAGCTGACCGCCCGTGAGCTCGGCGTCCTGGGCTGCCTGATGGAGCAGCCGGGCCGGGCCGTCGCCAAACAGGACATCCTCGACGAGGTCTGGGACAGCCCGCACGGCATCGACCCGAACATCGTCGAGGTCTACGTCTCCTCGCTCCGCCGGAAGATCGACGCCCCCTTCGGCCGCCGCTCGATCCTCACCGTGCACGGCACCGGCTACCGGATGGCCCCGGACGGTGGCTGAGCCCGGACCGGGGCCCGCGCCGGGGCCCACACCGCGCCGGCCCCGCCGCCTCGGCAGCCTCCGCGCACGCGCCGCCGCGGCCGCCGCCCTCGCGATGGCCGCCGTCCTGGCCACCGGCGGGCTGTGGCTCTACACGCTGCTGCGCGCCAACCTCATCGAGAACACCACCGGCCGCGCCGAGCTCGCCGCGCGCAAGGTGGCCGCCCAGTACGACACCGGGAGCCTCCCGATCCCGGGCCGGCTGTCCGCGCCCGAGGGCGGGGTCGACCTGGTCCTCGTACGGAACGCGGCCGGCATGGTCGTGGCCACCAGCGGGGACCTGAAGGACACCCCGGAGCTCACGGAGCTGAGCCCCGCGCCCGGCCGGGACATGCGGTCGGCCGTCCTGCCGCCCGCGCGCCCCGGCGCACAGCGGCGCGTGGTGGTCGCCGTGGACGCGCCCGGGCCGCCGGGGGCGCACGACCCGCACACCGTCTACGCCGCGACCGCGCTCGGCGACGTCGACGACGCCAACCGGGCCGTCGCGCTCGGCCTGCTGGCCGGTGCGCCCCCGCTGATCGCCTTCTCGGCGGCCCTGGCCTGGTGGGTGACGGGCCATGCGCTGCGCCCGGTCAACGCGATCCGCACCGGGCTGGCGGCGGTCACCGGGAGCGAGCTGGACCGGCGGGTCCCGGACCCGGGCGGCGCCGACGAGATCGCGCAGTTGGCCCGGACGGTCAACGCGACGCTCGACCGGCTGGAGCGCAGCGACGCCCGCCAGCGGCAGTTCACGGCCGATGCCTCGCACGAGCTGCGCAACCCCCTCGCGGCGGTCCGGTCCCGGCTGGAAGTGGCGCTGCGGGACCCCGACCGGGAGTCGGTGGCCGCCGCGCTGGCGGATACCGAGCGGCTGCAGGGCATCGCGGCCGATCTGCTCCTGCTGGCCCGGCTGGACGGCGGGCCGGCGCCGCGCACCGAGCCGGTGGACCTCGCGCTGCTGGCCGCCGAGGACGCGGCGCGGCGCCCGGAGCCCCGGGTCGCGCTACGGCTGGACGCGCGGGCTCCCGTACCGGCCGCCGGGGATCCGGCGCGGCTGGAGCGGGCGCTGGCCAACCTGGTGGACAACGCCCTGCGGTACGCCCGTACCGGGGTCGTGGTCCGGGCCGCGGCCGAGGACGGCTGGGCGGTGCTGGAGGTCACGGACGACGGGCCGGGCATCCCGGAGGCCGACCGGGACCAGGTCTTCGAGCGGTTCGTGCGCCTGGACACGGACCGGAGCCGGGCCGGCGGCGGCACCGGCCTGGGGCTGGCCATCGCCCGGGAGATCGCCCGGGCGCACGGCGGCGAGGTCCACGCGCTCCCCGCGCCCGCCGGGGGCGCCCGGCTGGTGCTGCGCGTGCCGGGGCGCCCGGGTTCCTGAGGGGCGTGGCGCGGCCGACCCTGAAGGCGGTTTCAGGACCCTCAGGATTCCTTCAGCACCGCTCCCCCAGCATCGGGAAGCATGAGTGCCCACCGCAGGAAGCCCCAGGAACCGCAGCCCAAGGCCCCCGCACCCCGTGGCCGCCGGCGCTCCCGCCGCGCCCGGCTCACCCGTGCCCTGCTGGCGTCCGGCTGCGCCCTGGTGGTGCTCGCGGGGGCGACCGCCTGGTACCTGTACGACGACCTCGCCTCCAGCATCGGCAGCTCCAAGGCCCTGGAGGGCGCCGAGAAGTCGAAGTTCGGCGATACGAACATCCTGCTGATGGGTCTGGACAGCCGCCGGGACCAGAACGGCGAGGACCTCCCACCGGCGATCCTCGAAAAGCTGCACGCGGGCGCGAGCTCCGACGTCGGCGGCTACAACACCAACACGCTGATCCTGCTGCACGTCCCCGGCGACGGCAGCAAGGCGAAGGCCTTCTCGGTGCCGCGCGACGACTTCGTCGACGTGCACGGGGTGCCCGGGTTCACCGGCAAGGCCAAGATCAAGGAGGCGTACGGGCGGGCGAAGGCCACGGTCGAGGAGCAGCTCGCCGCCAAGGGGGTCAAGGACCGGCGGCAGCTGGAGCACGAGGGGCGCGAGGCGGGGCGCAAGGCGGAGATCGAGACGGTGCGCACCTTCCTGGGGGTGCCGATCGACCACTTCGCCGAGCTGAACCTGGCCGGTTTCTACCACCTAGCGGACGCGCTGGGCGGCGTACCGGTGTGTCTGAACCACGCGGTGAAGGACAAGAACTCCGGGGCCGACTTCTCGGCGGGGCGGCACACCCTCAACGGTCAGGAGTCGCTGGCCTTCGTCCGCCAGCGGATGGGTCTGACCATGGGCGACCTGGACCGGACGAAGCGGCAGCAGGCGTTCCTGGCGGGGGCGACCTACAAGCTGAACCAGGCCGGGACCTTCACCGATCCCGTGAAGCTGATGAAGCTGATCGACTCGGCGAAGCAGGACGTCGTCACCGACCGGGGATGGGACCTGCTGTCGTTCGTGAAGCAGGCGAAGAACCTGTCCGGGGGCAACGTGGAGTTTGTGACGCTTCCCATCGAGGGCTTCGACCGGAACCACGGCGCCGAGATAAACGTCGTAGATGATATGAAGATAAAGCGGTTCATAGCCGAGCGGATCGGGCCCGGGGCCTCTGCGAGCCCGAGCGCGCCTGGCGCCGCTCCCTCCTCACCGGGCACGCCCGCCCCACAGGGCCCCACCCCGAGCTCACCCCGGGGCTCCGCGCCGGCCCCCGCGCCCGGACCGTCCCAGAGCAGCAGCGGAACCCCCGCCATCGACGGCGGCGGCATCCCGTGCGTGGACTGAAACCCCTGACCTCGGCGGGCGCGCGCCGCCGCACGGAAGCACTGCTCCTCGTCCTCGTCCTCGGCGTGACCATTTCCGGCCACATCGCCACCGGCCTCGCGATGAACGACGAGCTGCCGCCCGGCCTCACCGGCTTCGTGGTCAGCATGACGCTGCTCGCGCTGGTGGGGCACCTGGCCGTGCGCCGGTTCGCGGCGTACGCGGATCCGCTGATCTTCCCGCTGGCCCTGCTGCTGACCGGGCTGGGGCTGGTGCTGCTGCACCGCCTCGACCAGGGGTACCTCGAGCGGTACAACTCCCCGGCGACGGCTCCCGGCCAGCTGATGTGGACGGTGGTCGGCGTCGCGGCCTGCATCGCGGTGCTGGCACTCCTGCGCGACCACCGGCTGCTCCAGCGGTTCATCTACATCACGATGGTCCTGGCGCTGGTGGCGCTGATCGCACCCGCCTTCTTCGGCGCCGACACCTACGGGGCGAAGCGCTGGATCAAGCTCGGCGGGCTCTCGGTGCAGCCCGGCGAGTTCGTGAAGATCATGATCGCGGTGTTCTTCGCGGGCTACCTGGTGATCCACCGCGACGCGCTGGCCCTATCGGGCCGCAAGTTCCTGGGCATGCGGCTGCCGCCGATGCGCCAGCTCGGCCCCCTCATCACGGTGTGGATCATCTCGCTGCTCGTGCTGGTCTTCGAGCGCGACCTCGGCACCTCGCTGCTCTTCTTCGGCGTCTTCGTGGTCATGCTCTACGTGGCCACCGAGCGCACGAGCTGGATCGTCTGCGGTCTGGTCCTGGCCTCGGCGGGCGCCTTCGTCGTGGGCACGACGGAGCCGCACGTCAAGGCACGTGTGGCCGCCTGGCTGAACCCCCTGTCGTACTACTGGAAGGACCGGCCGCCGGGCGTCGTCTCGGACCAGTCGGCGCAAGCGCTGTTCAGCTTCGGCACGGGGGGCATCTCCGGCACGGGTCTCGGCATGGGCCATCCCGAACTGATCAAGTTCGCGGGCCGCAGCGACTTCATCCTGACGACGGTGGGCGAGGAGCTCGGCCTGGCCGGGGTCATGGCCGTCCTGATCCTCTACGCGCTCCTCGTGCAGCGCGGGCTGCGGATGGCGCTGGGGGCCCGCGACCCCTTCGGCAAGCTGCTGGCGGTCGGCCTGTCGTCGGCCCTCGCCCTCCAGGTCTTCATCGTGGCGGGCGGCGTCACGGGTCTGATCCCCCTGACGGGCAAGGCCCTGCCCTTCCTGGCCGCGGGCGGCTCGTCCCTCCTGGCCAACTGGATCATGATCGCCCTGCTGCTGCGCATCTCCGACAGCACCGAGCGACAACGCGAGGCGGACGCCCGGGGCCCGGCGGAGACGACGATCACGCCGGTGGCCGGGTCCGAGCCCCACGCCGCCGCGCCTTACAGGTAGTCCTCCAGCCGGCCGATCCGGTAGCCCTGCTCCTGTATCCGCTGGAGCATCCGGGTCGTCATCTCGGTCTCCGTCGTGCCCTTCAGCTCGGCGGGGCCGCGGAAGTGGGCCAGGATGATGTCACCCGGTTTCAGGGCCGAGCCCTCGGCGTACTGGAAATTGTTGATCTGCATCGACACGCGCCACAGCAGGATCTGGGATATCCCGCACTCGTGCGCGGCCCTGAGGGTGTCGTCGTTGTGATTGCCGTACGGCGGGCGGAAGAGCGTCGGCCGCTTGCCGAAGCGCTTCTCCAGGCGTTCCTGCTGCCCGCATATCTCCTTCTTCTGCGCCTCGAAGGACAGGGTCCGGAGATTCGGGTGCGTCAGCGTGTGGTTGTTTATCGTGCTGTCGGAGCCGTTGTCGCGGAGCTTTTCGAAGTGGCCGTAGTCCGACGAGGCGATGTTGTCCGTCAGGAACATGCTGATCGGCAGCTTCAGATCGGCGGCCATCTTCAGGAACTCGGGGTTCTTCTCCGCGCCGTCGTCGAACGTCAGGAAGACGACCTTGTCGTCCGCCGGGACGGGTATTCGGTCGACGACCTGGACCCGCCCCGCCTTGGCCTGCGGGATCTGGGGTTTGACGGCCGGCTTGGGCGCGTACTGGAGGGGGCCGGTCAGGCCCCACTTCTTGTAGGCCTCGTCCGCCGCGGCCACCGATCCGCTGTCCGCGGCCGAGGGGGAGGCCACCCCCGAGGGCGCCGGAGTCGCCCTCGTCTCCGTGGCCTTGCGCCCCATCCGCTCGATGGGATCCACGCTGTCCCCGCACCCCGTCAGGGACAGCGCGAGCGCGCCGGCCGTCAGCGTTCCGGCTACGAACCGGCGCGCGTGCTTCACAAGTAATCCTCCAAGCGAGCCACGGCATAACCCTTGTCCGTGACGGTCTTCATGACGTGACGGATCATGTCAGTCATGCTGCCCTTCCAGTCATCCTTGCCCCGGAAGTGGGTGAGGATGATGTCTCCGGGGTGCAGGTCCTTGTCCCACTCCCGCCAGTCCATCCGGTTCGGGAAGGCCTCTTCGTTCCACAGCGGAACGGCCTTGACCCCGCAGGACTTGGCCGCGCGCAGCGTGTCCTCGTTGTAGTTCCCGTACGGCGGCCGGAAGAGCGTCGGACGCTTGCCGAACGTCTTCTCGATCGTGTCCTGCTGTCCGCAGATCTCCTGGCGCTGCTTCTCGTACGAGAGCGCCGGCATGTAGCGGTGGTTGAGCGTGTGGTTGTTCAGCGTGACGCCCGCCGCCTGCATCTCCTTGAAGTACGGGTAGTTGTCCCGGACCAGGTAGTCGCTCAGGAAGGCGGTGTACGGGAGCTTCAGCTCCTGCATCATCTTCAGGAACTCGGGGTCCTTCTCGGCCCCGTCGTCGATCGTCAGGAAGACGACCTTCTCCTCCGTGGGGACGGTCGTGAAGACCGGGGGCAGCTCGTCCTGGCCCTCGACCTCGAAGCCGTCGCGGGTGGCGATCTCCGGCTTCTGCTTGGGCGCTTGCGGAGCGACGAGCGGCGGCTTGGCCAGCCCCCACTTCTTCGCGGCGACGATCCTCGCCTGCTGGAGGGCCTTCAGCTTCTCGGCGTAGGTGCCGAGCGCGCCGGCCGCGCCGGCCTGCTCGCCCGCGGCGCCCGCGGCGGCCTTCGCCTTCGCGGCCTTGTCCGGCGTCTCGGACCCGCCGGCCCCGCAACCCGTGCCGAGTGCGGCGACGAGCAGTGCGGCCATCGCGGCCGTACCCAACCGGCCGCGCGCGACTGCCGCGATCCGGTGACCGTGTAGCGTCTTATGTTCGTTTTGTCGGACTAGCTGCATAGTTGGGGATCTTTACACCCTTCACGCACGCGTCACGGGCGACACCGCGAGGGGAATCCGACCTTCCTCCGAGTGGCCCACCGTGGCCGACAATGGATCCGTGACCCCCGAAGACTTCGCCGCGCTCCTCGCCCCCGAGGGCCACGCCCTCCTCGACTCGCTCCGGGACTACGACCCCGCCCGGGAGATCGCCGTCGCCACCCGGCTGCGCCGCGAACACCCCGCCGCACTGGTCTCCGCGGCCCTCGGACAGGCCCGGCTGCGCCAGCGCGCGGTCGCCAAGTTCGGGGCCGAGGACGCCCACCGGATGTACTTCACCCCCGGCGGCGGGGAGATGGCCACCCGCGCCTCGGTGGCCTCGTACCGCGCCGAGCGACTCGCCGCCCTGGGCGTACGGAGCCTCGCGGACCTCTGCTGCGGGATCGGCGGCGACGCCCTCGCCCTGGCCCGGCTAGGCATCCGCGTCCTGGCGGTGGACCACGATCCGCTGACCGTCGCCGTGGCGCGCGCCAATGCCGAGGCGCTCGGGCTGGCGGACCTGATCGAGGTCCGGGAGGCCGATGTGACGGAGGTCGACACCGCGGGCTACGACGCCGTCTTCATCGACCCGGCCCGGCGGGGCGGGCGCGGCCGGATCTTCGACCCGGAGTCCTACTCGCCGCCGCTGTCCTGGGCTATCGCCACCGCCCGGGCCGCGAAGGTCGCCGCCATCAAGATCGCCCCCGGGATCCCGCACGAGGCGGTGCCCGCCGAGGCGCAGGCCGAGTGGATCTCCGACCAGGGGGACGTGAAGGAGGCCGTCCTGTGGTTCGGGACGGCCCCGGGCGAGATCCGCGCCACCCTGCTGCCCGGCCCGCGCGCGCTGGCGACCGCCGATCCGCTGCCCGATCCCGAGGCCGGCCCCGTCGGCCGCTACCTCTACGAGCCCGACGGCGCCGTGATCCGGGCCCACCTCGTCGCCGAGGTGGCCGAGCAGCTGGGCGGCCGGCTGATCGACCCGACCATCGCGTACATCACCGCCGACGAGCTGCGCGAGACCCCGTACGCGACCTCGTACGAGATCACCGACGTGCTGCCGTTCGGGCTGAAGAAGCTCAAGGCGCTGCTGCGCGAGCGCGGGGTCGGCATCCTCACGGTGAAGAAGCGCGGCTCCGCGATCGAGCCGGAGGAGCTGCGCAAGAAGGTGAAGCCGCAGGGGCCGAACTCCGCCACGGTGTTCCTGACCCGGGTCGCCGGGGCCCCCTCGATGCTGATCGGCTCACCGACCGGCAGGCCCTGACGGTCCGCCGGACCCCGGGGCCCCACCCGGGCCCGCGCCCGCACCCCCGAAGGCCCGCAGTGCCCACCGGTAGTGCGCGCCCGCCTTGCCGAGGCCCAGCAGGGCGGTGATCCACAGGATCATGCCGAGGCCCATGGTGTAGGCGACCTCGCCGTAGGTGTCGGCTCCGGGCCGGGCGGAAGCCGCCGATCCGAAGGTCACCCAGAGTCCGAGACCGCCCAGGGCGAAGGAGGCCAGCAGCCAGATGAGGCTGCGCCCGGGCGCGCGTACGGCGGCGTCCACGGGCGGGTCCCGGTCCAGCTCCGCCCAGGCACACAGCAGCCGGCGGACCTGCCGGTCCCGCTTGGCGCCCCAGGCGAACCAGAAACCGGCCGGTATCAACACGCCCACGCCGAGCACGGCGAAGATCAGGCCGAAGAGGTACGCGAACGGGTCGTGCGTCTCGATGGCCATCAGGGCCATACCGACGAAGGACCAGCCCAGGGCGAAGACCGCCGAGACCGCCCAGAGGAGCAGGAGCCGGCCGAAGCCCAGACTGCGCCGCCCGAGCTCCCCCAGGAAACGGGCGCGGTCGGCCCGTACGGCATTCGCGTCGAGCCAGGCGCGCAGGTGCGCGGGCGGGGGCGGCGGCGGCAGGTCACGGCGGGGCATGCTCATGACCATATCCGCACGCCACCACACCCCGAGAGCCGCCGGGCGGAGGCTCAGATTCCGCCCGGCTCCCCGACCTCCACCGATTCGAAGCGCCAGCGATGGACCGCCCGCGTGATCAAATCGGCTTCCGGCTCCGGCAGTTCGGGCAGTTCGGCGCCGATCCCCTCGGAGGTCTCCCACCAGGTGATGACGAGCACCCGGTCCTGCGGGGCGCTGAACACCTCGCGCCGCACCGGGTCTTGGGCCAGGATCCGCGAAAGGGCCCACTCCAGCAGCTCGTTGGCCCGCCCGGGCACGGCCCGGGCCTCCCACATCAGCGCGATGGTGCTCACGAGTACAGGTTGTCCTTGCTCAGCTCGTGCACGTGGTCGTGGTCGTGCGCATGACCGTGGCCGTGGCCGTGCCCGTCGCCACCGCCGTCGCCGTCCCCGTGAGAATGGCCGTGGGAATGGCCGGGAACATGCGGGTCGGTCACCGGCAGCGAGGAGTCCGCCGACAGGTCCCAGTCCGAAGGGGCCCTGTTCCGCTTGACCATCTCCGCGCCCAGCGCCGCCACCATCGCGCCGTTGTCCGTGCACAGCCCCGGCCGCGGCACCCGCAGGATGATCCCCGCGTCGTCGCACCGCTCCTGGGCGAGCGAGCGCAGTCGGGAGTTGGCCGCGACCCCGCCGCCGATCATCAGGTGATCGACGCCCTCGTCCTTGCACGCGCGGATCGCCTTGCGCGTCAGCACGTCCACCACGGCCTCCTGGAAGGAGGCCGCCACGTCGCGCACCGGCACCTCCTCGCCCGCCTTGCGCTTCGCCTCGATCCAGCGGGCGACCGAGGTCTTGAGCCCGGAGAAGGAGAAGTCGTACGGGGCGTCGCGCGGACCCGTCAGCCCGCGCGGGAAGGCGATCGCCTTCGGGTCCCCCTCGCGTGCGAGCCGGTCGATGACCGGACCGCCGGGGAAGCCCAGCTGCAGGACGCGCGCGATCTTGTCGAAGGCCTCGCCCGCCGCGTCGTCGATGGTCGCGCCGAGCGGCCGTACGTCCGAGGTGATGTCGGGGGCCAGCAGCAGCGAGGAGTGCCCGCCGGAGACCAGCAGTGCCATCGTCGGCTCGGGCAGCGGCCCGTGCTCCAGCTGGTCGACGCAGATGTGCGAGGCCAGGTGGTTCACGCCGTACAGCGGCTTGCCCAGCGCGTACGCGTAGGCCTTCGCGGCGGAGACGCCCACCAGCAGGGCCCCCGCGAGGCCGGGGCCGGCGGTCACGGCGATGCCGTCGAGGTCGCGGGCGCTGACCCCGGCCTCCTTCAGTGCGCGCTCGATGGTGGGGACCATCGCCTCCAGGTGCGCGCGGGAGGCCACCTCGGGCACGACCCCGCCGAAGCGGGCGTGCTCGTCGACGCTCGACGCGATGGCGTCCGCGAGCAGCGTGGTGCCGCGGACGACGCCGACGCCGGTCTCGTCGCAGGAGGTCTCGATGCCGAGGACGAGCGGTTCGTCAGCCATGGGTCGTCTCACCTTGCAGGGGTACGGAGCGTGCGGAGTCGGGGAGTGCGGAGTCGGGGAGTGCGGGATCGGGGTCCGCGGTGTCTGCGCGGTCTGCGGGATCCGTGGGGGCCGCCGGATCGGAGGTGCGGCGCATCACGAGGGCGTCCACGTTGCCGGGCTGGTAGTAGCCGCGTCTGAAGCCGATCGGCTCGAAGCCGAAGCGCGCGTAGAGCTTCTGGGCCCGGACGTTGTCGACCCGCACCTCCAGCAGCACCTCGGCGCACTCGAAGGCGGTGGCTGCGCGCAGCAGCTCGGTCAGCAGCCGGGCACCGAGCCCGGTGCCCCACTGGTCGCGGGCCGCGGCGATGGTCTGTACGTCGGCCAGGTCCCCGGCGGCGGCCAGCCCGGCGTAGCCGACCAGCCGGCCCGCCTCCTCCGCCACGAGGTACCGGCGCGTGGCGCCGGGGCCGCGGGCGTGGGCGAGCTCGGACCAGAACATCCCGGCGGACCAGGCGTCCTCGGGGAACAGCTCGTGCTCCAGCTCCAGCACCGGCTCGATGTCCCACCAGCGCATCTCGCGCAGGACGACTGCTGAGGTGGCCGTCACTTCGGGGTGACCACCTTGTAGTTCTTCGGCACCTCGGCGTCGGGCCGGCGCAGGTAGAGCGGGGTCGGCGGCATGCCGTCGGCGTTCTCGAACGCCTCCCCGGCGGCCAGCCGGTGCGCGGCCAGGGCGGCCAGCGCGGCGGCGCTCTGGTGCTCGGGGGCCCGGGCGTCGGTGAACACCTCCGGGTACAGCTGCGCTCCCTGTCCGACGGCGGGCAGTCCGGCGACGCGCTCGGCGATGTCGGCCGGCCGGTCCACCGCGGGCTCGCCGGCCCGGGTGCGGGGGTCCTCGTAGCGCGCCCAGTAGACCTCCTTGCGCCGGGCGTCGGTGGCCACGACGAACGGGCCCTCGATCCCGGCCGCGCCGGCCGCGTAGGCCAGGCCGTCGAGGGTGCACAGCCCGTGGACGGGCACGCCGAGGACGGAGGCGAAGGTGGAAGCGGTCACGAGCCCGACGCGCAGTCCGGTGTAGGGGCCGGGGCCGACCCCGACGACGATGCCGGTGACGGCTTCGAGCTTCACCCCCGCCTCGGTGAGGACCTTGTCCACGGAGGGCAGCAGGAGCTCCCCGTGGCGGCGGGCGTCGACCTGGTTCGACTCGGCGAGGACGGACTCGCCGTCGTGCAGGGCGACGGTGACGGCGGGCGTGGCGGTATCTACAGCGAGCAAGAGCACGCGAACAGCCTACGACTCCGGGGCCCCCGGCCCTTGCGGCCGGTCTGCGGGCACCCCTGCTGCTACCTTCGGACCAGGTGTCAGGTGGTGATCGTCCGCCCGACATCCGACTGGCATCGACTGACCATGCGGAGAGGTGGAGCAAGGTGGCACGCAGCAGCTCGGGAATCGTGGCCGGGCTCACCGTCGCGGCGCTCGCCGTCGTCGGTTTCCTCGGCTACCAGGCCTCCGCCTCCGCTCCCGCGCTCCCGCCGAAGGCCGCCGCGCAGACCCCGGCGCCCGCTCCGAGCGACTCCGGGCCCGCCAAGACGGACCCGGCGAAGCCGGTGGCCCTCCCGGCCGGATCCGGTACCGGGGTGCGTGTCGTGTACTCGCTCAGCGCGAAGCGCGTGTGGCTGGTGGGACCCTCCGGGGAGCCGAAGTCCTTCGCGGTCGTGCCGAGCACGGTGCACCCGGCGCCCGGCAGTTACACGGTGGGCGGCCGCACGGGCTCGGTGACCGGCTCGGACGGGGTGCCGATCGAGCACGTCGTCCGGTTCGCGAGTCCGCAGGGGGTCACGGTCGGCTTCAGCGCCCGCGTGGACAACACCCTGCCGGCGCCCGACCCGGCCAAGAAGACCGGCGGTGTCCGCATGCTGCGCGCGGACGGGGACGCGATGTGGGCCTTCGCGACGATCGGCTCGAAGGTCGTCGTCGTTCCCTGACCCGACCGGCCGGCCGGCCCAACCCTGGCCGGCCCAACCCTGGCCGGCCCGGCCGTGACACGCCGAATTCACCCGTACGGGGACTCCGGCGTCAGGACGGACCCGCGCTTCAGGCCGTTTCAGGCCGCCTCGGACTCCGGGGCGGCCTCTTCGCCGTCCTCCACCGCCTGTGCCCCGTCGCGCACGGGATCGGGCTCCGCGGCGTGCTCGCGCGCTGGCGGGGTGGACACGGCGCTGGCGGCGACGCCCGCGGCGAGCAGCGCCCCCATGGACACGGCGGACGGGCGGGGTGCGCCCGCTGCTCCTGTTGCCGACATGGCTGCCTCCTGGCCGGGGCCAGCCCGTACTTAGGTACGCCTAACCAGCCCTCCGTACCATGTGACCACGCGCCCCGCCGCCCGCGCAATATCTTCCCGACGACTTGTCGGAACGTTTCTCGCCGCGTCGCGCCACGCCTACTCCGGCGACAGCACGCCCGCGAGGCTCTCCAGACCCGCCCCGGCCGACCAGCGGGTACCGATCCCGCGGACCATGACCTCGCGCACGTCGTCCAGGACCTCCTCGTGGCCCACGGCCCGACGGATCACCACGTGCAGCCGGTCGTCGGACAGCTCCTCGACCTTGCCGTCGCCCCACTCCACGACGACGACGGACTCGGGCAGCGAGACGTCGAGGTCCAGGTCCTCCATCTCGTCCAGCCCGCCGCCCAGCCGGTACGCGTCCACGTGCACCAGCGCCGGACCGCCGGTCAGCGAGGGGTGGACCCGGGCGATCACGAAGGTCGGCGAGGTCACGGCCCCGCGCACGCCCAGGCCCTCGCCGAGGCCGCGGGTCAGGGTGGTCTTCCCGGCGCCGAGCTCCCCGGTCAGCAGGACGAGGTCGCCGGGGCGCAGCAGCCCGGCGATCCGGCGCCCGAGGTCCTGCATGGCGTCGGGCGAGCCGACGGTGACGTGCGTTTCCGTGTCAGGTACTTCTTCCATGCCCGCCAACGTTAGCCGCTGCGGACACCGTCCCGGTGCGTGCGAGCAGCTCGGTGAGCAGCCGGGTCACGGTGTCCGGGCGCTCCATCATCATCAGGTGCCCGGCGGACTCCAGGACCACCAGCTCCGCGGAGGGCAGCGCGTCCTTGATCGCCTGGCTGTGATCGGGCGGGGTGACCATGTCGCCGTCCCCGGCGATGACGGTGACGGGGATGTCCGCGAACCGCTCGAGCGCGGCCGTCTTGTCGTGCGCCTGGAAGGCCGGGTAGAACTCGGCGACCACGTCGATGGGCGTGGCCTCGATGAGCCGCTCTGCGAAGCGGGCGACGGCCGAATCGACGTCGCGCGAGGCGAAGGAGTACATCCTCACCATGCCGGCGAACAGGTCGGCGGTGGCCCGTCGCCCCTTCTCCACCAGCTCCACCTGGGAGCCGAGCGCCTTGAGCACCCCGGGCAGCAGCCGCCGTACCGTCGAGAAGCCCAGGGAGGGCAGCCCGTACGTGACCTCGTCCAGCCGGCCGCTGGAGGTGCCGACCAGCGCCACCCCGGCCACCCGGTCCCGGATCAGGTCGGGGAACTCCTGGGCCAGCCCCATGATGGTCATCCCGCCCATGGAGTGACCGACCAGGATCAGCGGGCCCTCGGGGGCGGCGGCGTCGATGACGGCCTTCAGGTCGCGGCCGAGCTGTTCGAAGGTGACGGGCTCGCCGTCGGCCTGCGACAGGCCGCGCGCGCTGCGGCCGTGGCTGCGCTGGTCCCAGTAGACGGCCCGGACCAGGCCGCGCAGGGCGGCGCGCTGGAAGTGCCAGGAGTCCTGCGAAAGGCAGTAGCCGTGGCAGAACACCACGGTCGGGCGGGCCGGAGTCCTGCGGCGCAGCCGGCGCCGCTTGCCCTCCTCGGGCAGCTCGTCGACCTCGTAGTACAACGCGGTGCCGTCCTCGGCCCGCGCGGTGCCGGGGGCGCCGCGCAGGGATCCGTAGTCCGCGGTCGCGTCGAGCGCGAGGCGCGCCTTCATGCGCATGCCCCGGCCGACGGTGATCCGTTCGACCGCGACCCCGGCCGCCGCTCCGGCGGCTATCACGCCGATGGCGGCGCCGGCCCAGCCCGCCTTGCGCCAGTTCTCACTCACGCCGCCACCCCTCACTCACTCAGCCATTGAGGTACACGCGGGGGACCCGGCCCCCTATACGGGTGACGATCTCATAGGCGATCGTATGCGCCGCTCGAGCCCAGTCCTCGGCGGTGGGTTCACCGCGCTCGGCGTCCCCGAAGAGGACGGCCTCGTCGCCGACGCGGACCTCGTCCCCGTCCAGGTCGACCACGAACTGGTCCATGGCGACGCGCCCGGCGACGGTACGGATGCGGCCGCCGACGAGCACCGGGCCGTGCCCGGACGCCTGTCGCGGGAGGCCGTCGGCGTAGCCCGCCGGGATCAGCGCGAGGCTGGTCTCCCGCTCGGTGACGTAGTGGTGCCCGTAGCTGACCCCGTGCCCGGCCGGAACGCTCTTGACCAGCGCGACGGAGGCCTTGAGCGCCATGGCGGGCCGCAGTCCGAGCTGGGCGGGGGTGCCGAGCTCGGGCGCGGGCGAGACCCCGTAGACGGCGATGCCGCAGCGGACCAGGTCGAAGTGGGACTCGGGGAGGGTGAGCGTGGCCGGCGAGTTCGCGATGTGCCGGACCTCGGGCTCGACGCCCTCCTTCTCCGCGTACGCGAGCATGTCGCGGAAGGCGGTCAGCTGGAGCTGGATGGACGGGTGTCCCGGCTCGTCGGCGCAGGCGAAGTGCGACCAGACGCCGGTGACCCGGACGGTCCCCTCGGACTGCGCGGCGACGGCCGCGGTCACCAGGGCCTCCCAGTCGGCGGGCTGGCAGCCGTTGCGGCCCAGGCCCGTGTCGGCCTTGAGCTGGATCCTGGCCGTCATTCCGGCGGCGCGGGCGGCCTCCCGTACCTCCTCGAGGGCCCACAGGGCACTGACGGACACGTCGATACCGGCCTCGACGGCCTCCCGCCAGGGCCCGCCGGGGGTCCACAGCCAGCACAGGACGGGCCCTTCGAGCCCGGCGGCACGCAGCGCGAGGGCCTCCTCGGGCGTGGCGGTCCCGAGCCAGCTCGCGCCGGCCTCCTGGGCGGCCTTGGCGCAGGCCACGGCCCCGTGCCCGTAGGCGTTCGCCTTGACGACGGCCATGAGTGCGGAACGGGGCGCCCGCTCGCGCAGGGCCCGTACGTTCGCCCGGACGGCGTCAAGATCGATCTCGGCGTACACGCGCGCGGCTGTCTCGTTCATCCCCCCCAGTCTCTCAGAGCCCTACCCGGCGGGCCGAACAGGCGGGGCCCGACGCACGCCACCCGCCCGCGCGGGCCGACCGCAGGCCACATCCAGCCCCGCCGCCGTTTGAGGCGCGGGGGTCCGGGGGCGGCGCCCGCGGCAGGCGGCGCCGCACCCTGGGCACACCCCCTAGCGGCGAGCGACCTCGCGCCATGCCCGGGGCAGGGCTTCGGCCACCTGGTGGGCCAGGAGGGGGCCGCCGGTGAGGCGGGCCGCCAGGCCGTGCAGGTACGCCGCCACCGACCCGGCGTCCACGGCCGGCAGGCCGGCCGCCAGCAGGGACCCGGCCAGCCCGGACAGCACGTCCCCGCTCCCGGCGGTGGCCAGCCACGGGGTCCCGGTCGGGTTCACCCGGACGGGGCCGGGCCCGGCCGGGGCGATCAGGGTCGTCGACCCCTTCAGCAGCGTCACCGCCCCGTACCGCTCCGCGAGCCCCCGCGCGGCCTCCAGCCGCCCCGCCTCGACCGTCTCCCGGGCGACCCCCAGCAGCGCCGCCGCCTCCCCCGCGTGCGGGGTCAGCAGGGTCGGGGCCGCCCGGGCCCGCAGCTGACCGGGGTCCAGCCCGCGCAGCCCGTCCGCGTCCACCAGCACCGGTACCGGCTGCGCCAGCGCCTCCCGCACCTCCGGGCCGCCCTCGTCGCCCAGCCCCGGCCCGACCACCCAGGCCTGGACCCGGCCGGTCCCGATCAGCGTCTCCGGGTAGCGGGCCAGTACGGCTTCCGCCACCGCCCGCGGGCCCACGTAGCGCACCGCGCCCGCGCCGCCCCGCAGCGCCCCCGCCACTGCGAGCACCGCCGCGCCCGGGTAGCGCGCGGACCCGGCGACGACCCCGAGCACGCCGCGCCGGTACTTGTCGCTCGACGCCGTCGGCTCCGGCAGCAGCCCCGCCACGCCGGCGTGCTGCAGGGCCTCCACCTCGGGGGCCGGCAGCACCTCGTCCAGCCCGATGTCCACCAGGTGCAGCGCACCCGCCCGCGAGGCCCCCGGGTCGATCAGCAGCCCCGGCTTGTACGCCCCGAAGGTCACCGTCACGGCCGCCGTCACGGCCGCTCCGGCCACCTCCCCGGTGTCCGCGTCCACCCCGCTCGGCAGGTCCACCGCGACCACCACCGCGCCCGCCGGGATCCGCTCCACCAGCGCGGCCGCGGCCGGCCGCAGTGCGCCCCGGCCGCCGATGCCGACCAGCCCGTCGAGCACCAGGTCGGCCCGCTCGGGCACGGCCCCGTCGAGGCGCCCGCCGGCAGCCCGCAGCGCGGCCAGTCCGCCCGCGTGCACCCGCTCCGGATCCATCGCGACGGCCGTCACCCCGGCCCCGCGCCGGGCCAGCTTCGCGCCCGCGTAGAGGGTGTCTCCGCCGTTGTCCCCCGGGCCGACCAGCAGCACCACGCGGGACCCGTACACGCGGGGCAGCAACCGCACGCAGACGGCGGCCAGTCCGGCCGCCGCCCGCTGCATCAGGGTGCCTTCGGGCAGCCGGGCCATCAGCTCGCGCTCGGCGGCCCGTACGGTCTCCACGCTGTAAGCAGTACGCATGGCACCAGCCTGCCCGAAGAAGGCGGCCGGTCCCGGCAAGATCCGGAGGAGACTGCCTACCCCTCGGCGATCACCACGGCGGAGGCGATGCCCGCGTCGTGGCTGAGCGAGATGTGCCAGGACTTCACGCCCAGCGCCCGTGCCCGCGCCTCCACCGTTCCCGACACCCGCAGCCGCGGCTGTCCGGTCTCCTCCACGTACACCTCGGCGTCGGTCCACAGCAGCCCGGCGGGCGCGCCGAGCGCCTTGGCGAGCGCCTCTTTGGCGGCGAACCGGGCGGCGAGCGAGGCGGTTCCGCGCCGCTCGCCGCCCGGCAGGGTCACCTCCGCGTCGAGGAACAACCGCCCGGCCAGGCCCGGCGTGCGCTCCAGCGCGGCACCGAACCGCTCGATCTCCGCCACATCGATTCCGACGCCGATAATCACAACAACAGCTCCAGCTACGCCACTACTACTGCACGGTCACCACTGTGCTCAATTGTCGGCGACCTGCTCCGTTCGCTGCGCTCACTCCACAGTCACCGACTTGGCGAGGTTACGCGGCTGGTCCACCTCGTTGCCGCGCGCCGTCGCCAGCTCGCACGCGAACACCTGCAGCGGCACGGTGGCCACGAGCGGCTGGAGCAGCGTCGGGGTGGCCGGGATGCGGATGAGGTGGTCGGCGTACGGGACCACCGCCTCGTCCCCCTCCTCGGCGATCACGATGGTCCGCGCCCCGCGCGCCCGGATCTCCTGGATGTTCGACACGATCTTGTCGTGCAGCACCGAACGCCCGCGCGGCGACGGTACGACGACCACGACCGGCAGGTCCTTCTCGATGAGCGCGATCGGCCCGTGCTTGAGCTCGCCCGCCGCGAAGCCCTCGGCGTGCATGTACGCCAGCTCCTTGAGCTTGAGCGCGCCCTCCAGCGCCACCGGGTAGCCGACGTGCCGCCCCAGGAACAGCACGGTGTTCTTGTCGGCGAGCGACCGCGCCAGCTCCCGTACCGGTTCCATGGTCTCCAGTACGGTGTCCACCGCCGCGGCGATGTCCGACAGCTCCCGGATCACGGACCGGATCTCGTCGCCCCACTTCGTGCCCCGGACCTGCCCGAGGTAGAGGGCGACCAGGTAGCAGGCGACGAGCTGCGTCAGGAAGGCCTTCGTCGAGGCGACGGCCACCTCGGGTCCGGCGTGCGTGTACAGCACGGCGTCCGACTCGCGCGGGATCGTCGAGCCGTTCGTATTGCAGACGGCCAGCACCTTGGCGCCCTGCTCGCGGGCGTGGCGCAGCGCCATCAGGGTGTCCATCGTCTCGCCGGACTGCGAGATCGCGATCACCAGCGTCCGCGTGTCCAGGATCGGGTCGCGGTAGCGGAACTCGCTGGCCAGCTCCGTCTCGCAGGGGATGCGCGTCCAGTGCTCGATGGCCAGCTTCGCGATCATGGCCGCGTGGTACGCCGTACCGCACGCCACGATCACGACCTTGTCGACCTCGCGCAGCACCGAGTCGGGGATGCGCACCTCGTCGAGGGTCAGCAGGCCGTTCGCGTCGATCCTGCCGAGGAGGGTGTCGGCGACGGCCTTGGGCTGCTCGGCGATCTCCTTGAGCATGAAGTAGTCGTAGCCCCCCTTCTCGGCCGCCGACGCGTCCCAGTCCACGTGGTACGCCCGCACGCTCGCGGCCGAACCGTCGAAGTTGGTCACCGTGACCCCGTCGCGGCGGAGCTCGACGACCTGGTCCTGCCCCAGCTCGATCGCGGAGCGGGTGTGGGCGATGAAGGCGGCCACGTCGGAGGCGAGGAAGTTCTCGCCCTCCCCGACACCCACCACCAGCGGCGAGTTGCGGCGCGCGCCGACCACCACGTCCGGCTGGTCGGCGTGCACGGCGACCAGCGTGAAGGCCCCGTCGAGTTGACGGCACACCTGCCGCATCGCCTCCGTCAGGTCCCCGCCCGCGCCCTCGAACCGCTCGGCCAGCAGGTGCGCCACGACCTCGGTGTCCGTCTCGGACTCCAGCCGGTGCCCGCGCTCGGCGAGCTCGGCCCGCAGCGCGGCGAAGTTCTCGATGATCCCGTTGTGTACGACGGCCACGCGCCCCGAATTGTCGAGGTGCGGGTGGGCGTTGACGTCGGTGGGCCCCCCATGGGTGGCCCACCGGGTGTGTCCGAGCCCCGTGGAACCGGCCGGCAGCGGGTGCCCGACCAGCTCCTTCTCCAGATTGACCAGCTTGCCGGCCTTCTTGACGGCGGCGAGTTCCCCGTCGGCGAGCACGGCGACACCCGCCGAGTCGTAGCCGCGGTATTCGAGCCGCTTGAGTCCGGCAATGACCACATCGAGCGCCGACTGCGCTCCCACGTAACCCACGATTCCGCACATAAGCCGCAGGGTACGCCGTAGTTGGCTCGGCGCCCGGTACCTGAACCGGACGAAAAAACCGCCCCGGCGAATGTGCCGGGGCGGGGGTGACGCGTGTTCGAGCGGGTCGTCAGCCGAGCTTCTTGACCTGGGCCGCGACGATGGCCGTCGGCTGCTCGGCGTTACCGGCCAGGCTGAGGGCCGAGAAGGTGACGAGGGAGTTGCCCTTGCGCACGACCACGAGCTCCGTCGTGGCCTTCTCCCCCAGCTCTGCGTCGTCCAGCTCGATGGTGTACGCGAGCGCCTCGTCCCCCCCGGCCACGGGGGCGGCGGGGGCGACCTTGCTGATCTTGCCCGGCTCGCCGCCCATCCGGACCCCGAACCCGGTCGCGCAGGCCGTGCCGGCGCTCTTGAGGGAGGCGAAGGCCTCTTCCGCGCCCTTGCCCTCGTACGAGGACAGGGCGACGGCCGTGACGGTCGACCCCAGGGCCTCCAACCCCGCCTTCGCCTTCTCCGCCTCGCTCGCGTCCGGGCTCGCAGCCTTCGGCTTGGCCACGCCCTTGATCCGTGCGGTTCCCGCGGCGGTGCCGACCGGGGCCATCGACTGCGCCTGGACCAGCGGGAGGCACGCGGGCTTGTCGCTGGCGAGGTCCGCACCCGCCTTGACCTCCTCCTCGGTCGCCGGCTTGAGGACGTGGTCGGGCAGGTCGGCCTGGGCCACGAGCAGCGGGACGAGCTCGTCGGCCGTCTTGGCCTTGGCGCCCGCAGCCGCCGGGGCGGAAGCGGCCGGCTTGGTGTCGGACTTCCCGTCGGCCGTGTCGGACGAGCCGCCACACGCCGTGGCGAGCAGCGCCAGGGACACGGCCGAGGCGGACAGGACGGTACGGCGGACGAATGCGGTGCGCATGGTGGTGTTCCCCCCACAGGAAAGGTCTACGGAAAGGCAGCACGCCCGACCGACCCGGGACGGGCGGCGTCAGGAGCTGCGGTGATCCACACGGTACTGGGCCCCTCCGACACCGCTCCGGAGTTGCCTGCGCGCGGCACGCATCGTGACCCTGCTGGTACCCCAGGGGCTCCCAATCGATACCGGCCCCGGCACAACCCACCCACCCCGGGCCATAAGACCCCGCTCCACGTGACCGACCACACCACCCACGGCGGCCCGTGACCCGTGACAATGGCCGTGTGATCTCTTCGCCGCCACGAAGCACGCCGGACCGCGCAACGGAGCGCCCCGACGCATCGGAGCAACCGACGCAGACCCAGCACCCCGAGCACGCCGCGCACCCCACGCGCCGCCGGGGCCACGAGGCCTCTCCCTACGTGGACCTCACCCGTGCCGAGTGGAGCGCCCTGCGCGAGCGCACCCCGCTCCCGCTGACGGCCGACGAGGTCGAGCGGCTGCGCGGACTGGGCGACGTCATCGACCTCGACGAGGTCCGCGACGTCTACCTGCCGCTCTCCCGCCTGCTGAACCTGTACGTCGGCGCCACCAGCAACCTGCGCGGCACCCTCAACACCTTCCTCGGCGACGCGGGCAACGGCCACGGCGCCCAGCAGGGCACGCCCTTCGTCATAGGGGTCGCCGGCTCCGTGGCCGTGGGCAAGTCCACCGTGGCCCGTCTCCTCCAGGCCCTCCTCGCCCGCTGGCCGGAGCACCCGCGCGTGGAGCTGGTCACCACCGACGGCTTCCTCTACCCGATGAAGGAGCTGGAGCGCCGCGGCCTGACCGCCCGCAAGGGCTTCCCCGAGTCCTACGACCGCCGCGCGCTGACCCGCTTCGTCGCCGACATCAAGGCGGGCAAGGACGAGGTCACGGCCCCGGTCTACTCCCACCTGATCTACGACATCGTCCCCGACGAGCGGCTCGTCGTCCGCCGGCCCGACATCCTGATCGTCGAGGGGCTCAACGTCCTGCAGCCCGCCATGCCGGGCAAGGACGGCCGCACCCGGGTCGGCCTCGCCGACTACTTCGACTTCAGCGTGTACGTGGACGCCCGCCCCGAGGACATCGAGCGTTGGTACCTCAACCGGTTCCGCAAGCTGCGCGAGACGGCGTTCCAGAACCCCTTCTCCTACTTCCGGAAGTACACGCAGGTCTCGGAGGAGGAGGCGCTGGAGTACGCGCAGACGATGTGGCGGACCATCAACAAGCCCAACCTGCTGGAGAACGTGGCCCCGACCCGCGGCCGCGCCACCCTCGTCGTCCGCAAGGGCCCGGACCACAAGGTGCAGAAGCTGAGTCTGCGCAAGCTCTGAGCGCCGCCGGGAGCTAGGGTGCGGCCATGTTGCATCTACGGATGATCATTCCGTCGGACCGGACCGACGCCGTGGTCCGGATCGTCGAGGGGACGGTCGGCACCACCCATCTGGCCGTGCTGCCCGGAGCCGCCCGCATCCCGGCGGGCGACATCGTGCTGTGCGACGTCGCGCGCGAGGCGGGCGACGAGCTCCTGAACGAGCTCCGGGAGCTCGGCATCGACAAGGACGGGTCGATCGCGGTCGAGAACATCGACCTCTCCCTCTCGGACCGCGCCGACCGGGCCGAGGAGGAGGCTCCGGGCGAGGCGGCCGACGCCGTCCTGTGGGAGCAGCTGAGCGAGGCGACCCACGAGGAGTCCACCCTCACCGTCACCTACAGCGTCTTCATGATCGTCGCCACGATGATCGCGGCCTGCGGTGTGGTCCTCGACAACGCCATCCTCATCGTGGGCGCGATGGCGGTCGGCCCGGAGTTCGGCCCGCTCGCCGGCGTCTGCACCGCGCTGGTGCAGCGCGCACCCAAGCCGGCCGCCCGCTCGCTGATCGCCCTGCTGGTGGGCTTCGCCGCCGCGATGGTCGCGACCACCGTCTTCACCCTGGTCATGGACGCGGTCGGCCTGTTCCACCACGCAATGCTGGACAAGCCCCGCCCCAATACCAGTTTCATCTGGCAGCCGGACCTGTTCTCCTTCGTCGTGGCGCTGCTCGCCGGCGTGGCCGGGGTGCTCTCCCTGACCTCGGCGAAGTCCGGCGCACTGGTCGGCGTCGCGATCTCGGTGACCACGGTCCCGGCAGCCGCCAACGCGGCCGTGGCGCTCGGCTACGGCGAGTTCGGCCAGATGTCGGGCTCCATCAATCAGCTGCTGCTGAACCTCCTCGGGATCATGCTGGCCGGCGTCCTGACCCTGCTCGCCCAGAAACTCCTGTGGCGCACCCAGCGCAACCACTGGCGGCGCGCGGCGCCCAAGGCCTGAGCCCCGCAACCCGTCATGACAGCGGCCCCGCGCTACGAAGCTTCGTAGCGCGGGGC